>NZ_JBNOKM010000012.1:0-262737 GCF_050171015.1 Paenibacillus sp. TC-CSREp1
ATGCCGCCAGCGTTCGTCCTGAGCCAGGATCAAACTCTCCAATAAAGTATTGAAAAGAGCGATAAGCTCATTTTGAATCTGACGAGATTAAAAATCTCATTGTTGTTCCAGTTTTCATACAGCCAGATGGCTTGTACCAAAAACCTTCACGTTCATTCTGCAAGCAGAATGATTACTCACTCGTTGTTCAGTTTTCAAAGATCAAACTTTTCTTCGTCACCGAAACCAGTTCGTTTCAGCAACTTTTATATCATATCATGTCCGAACCAACTTTGCAAGCTCTTTTTTTCAAGCTTCTTTCGAAGCTTTTTTGTAAGTCGCTTGCCGCACCGTGTAAATCGTGTTTTCTTGGCCGGAATTAGAATATATCACGAATCACCATCGCTTGTAAAGCACTAAATATTAAATTAAATTATACATAATATAGGTTTTGTATTGTAGGCACACAAGACACGTCCCAATACCACATACTTTATCATTTGCTAACCAAAATTAAAATTAAACGACTCATTATATATTTACCTCTTTATATAGAAGTAATCTGCCTAAAGTCTATCGTCTTTTACATAAACAAAAAAAACAGCAGTTTTCACAGATGTGCTTACCATCCCCAAAAACTGCTGCTTCTCTAACAAAATCCAGCTCTGCCTTCTCCACTGCCCGTTTACTTTGACTTATCAGCAGATTCAGAACTTTCCTTATTTTTAGTGCCTTTGCTTTTATAAGGCTTTGGGGCACTCTTGGCTCGATTGGCGCTGGCTTGCCAGCGGTTCCAGCCTTTTTTGCCTGTACCACGACCCGTGCCGCCCTTGCCTTTTGCTTTACTCATTTTATCACTCCAATAGTTCTGTCTATGTCTAAAAATGCTCTTCCTTGGTCCTGTCCACTGCAAACCAACTTATGTGACTCACTTCCAGCAACTCTTATTATACCAGAATTGAAGTATCCACGTTTTCCCTACAGGTTGATATGATCCAGCCACTAAACTTGTGCTTTTGATTCTCCTACTGTCTTGACACTTCTTAGCACACGTAAAGATAACAGGAAACAAATTCCGAGCACAGCTGCAGCTGAAACATATGGATAGTTAATGTTAACATCAAATAATGCGCCCGCTACGATCGGTCCGGCAATATTGCCCAGACTAGTATAAGCCGAATTCAAGCCGGCAACGAAGCCTTGCTGCTCCTCAGCAAGTTTGGACATCTGTGTACTAATGGCAGGACGCAAAATATCCATTCCCAAAAACACGGTAAACGTTACAACAACGATAAGCCAGTACGTATGCACAAACAGAGTCAGCAGTACAAATACAGAAACAAACAGCAAACATACGGAAATGACCTTTTTCTCACCGAATGTATTCAGCAGCCAGCCGATCAGAGATACCTGTACAACGGCTCCGGCAATTGAACCAAATGTAATAATAAATGCAATATCTTTCGTCGTGAAACCGAATTTATGATCCACAAACAGTGAGAAAACCGTTTCATAGTTAGCCAAGCCAAACGCCATAACAAATACAATGATCAAGCTGAAAAAGTAAGGCTCCCGATAAGAGTTTAACAATTGAGCGACCATACCTGGTGCTTTTTCCTTCACTCCATCGCTTTCAACTGACGACTGCTCACTCGCACTCCGTTCGGATTCCGGCAAAATAATCAATGTGATAATAGCAGCCAGCAAACCGGCGACCCCCGCAGCATAAAAAGGAACCCGAATGCCAAACTCCGCAATGTAACCGCCAATGCCCGGCCCGATAATAAAGCCTGTCGTAATGGCCGCATTAATTAGCCCCATACCTTTACCGCGCTCTTCCTCCGTCGTAATATCCGCAGTGTACGCCATAACAGCCGGGAAAATCATCGCTGCACCAACCCCGCCCAGCATCCGGGCCGCGAAGAGCAGATAAGGTGCATTTACGGCGCCAAACATAAATTCAGATACGGCAAAGATCAGCATGCCGATGACAATAATCTTTTTACGTCCCCACTGATCTGACCATCGTCCGGCAGCCGGAGAGAATAGGAATTGAGTAAACGAGAACGCCGCAAATAGAAGTCCCATCGTAAAGCCTGTAATATGAAGCAAATTCATATAAGCAGGCATAATTGGAACAACCAGACCTATGCCCATAAATACCAGAAAAATATTGAACATTAACAGCAGCAGCGCGCCCCTGTTGCGCGTCAACAAAGCCATGATTCCATCCTCCAGTGTTGTTGTCTAATTATGCTGTTTATGCTTCGCAATTCCGTAAAGGAATACACCAGCAGCTTGACGATATAATGCCAGTGCCTCTTCGGGCTCCAGCTTCCTTGACATTTGACTGAGTCCAATAATGATGCTTTCCAGAATAAGCGCAAGATGCTCCACACTGTTCTGGTTGAACTCACCTTTATCTATTCCTTCCTGAATCAGCTGTCTGTTGAATTCAATGTGACGCTCGAACATGACAGCGATCCGTTCCTGAATATCATTCTCTTTTTTCTCTCCTGTAAAGAATTCATCAGCTGCCTTTGTTAAAGGATGATTCAAATCATCCATAATTAGCTGTTCTGCCAGCCCGTAGATTTTCTCGGTGGAAGTGCGATATAGATGCTCTTTCGCGGTCCAGCTCGCTTCCCACTCCCGATCCCATTCATCAATGAGATAGAGGAAGAGCCCTTCTTTGCTTTTAAAATGATAATAGATATTCCCTTTACTGCTGCCTGTAGCGGCGACGATATCCTCAATCGAAGTTGCTTTATATCCTTTTTGTACAAAAAGGGCTTTGGAAGCATCAGCGAGTTTCTTCTTTGTCTGCTCGGACTGGAGCTGCTTTTTATTCATATTCACTTACTTCACTCCATTCACATATACATACTGAACGTTCGTTCTGTATTTTATCAAAACCGCATTTAATTCGCAATACAAAAAGAAAGAACCCGCATAACTGCGCGCTCTCCCCTATGGTTATAAATTTGCCTGTATAGGTTCTATTTAATGACTTCATCCATATAAACTGCTGATCCATATCATGCTATTTTATCTTTTGACCTCATCATGTTACTTAATCTTTTCACCTTATTATGTTACTTTATCTTTTTGCCTTGACCGTGCAGAATCTTCATCTGGCCGTTCTCGTATCCAACCTGATAAGTGACATTATATCGTGACGTGATGTATTCCCCATCCTTTCGTTCTTCTGCAGCAATTACACCGCTTACTTCCAGCTCATCCTCAGCGGTACGCTTGGAAGATATTTTCTCCAGAGTCACATCACTCGTATACGTATAACCTTCACGGAATTTGGCGTAACTTGTACTGCTCTGCCAGTCACTTCCGAGCAACGCATAAGCAGATACATAATCACTCATGCTCAGATAACTGTAAAAGTCAGCAACCACGCCCTCCGCTTCCGATAAGTCCGCTGAGGACGTTTGTGAAGAGTTGTCCCGAACCGTCTGAACAGACTTGGCATCAGAGGAACGCTCGGACCACTGCTGCACCTGTTTCAGCACACTGGTGATCGGAATGCTGAATCCGATACCACCTTCCTGTTTCACCACAGTTGAGTTGATGCCCAGTACTTCTCCTGTCTCGGCATTAATCAGCGGGCCTCCGCTGTTGCCGTTAGTTATCGGAGCAGAGATCTGATACAAGTTGGTATAGATATACGGTTCAATCTCAAAACTGCGGTCAAGTCCGCTAATAATGCCAGTGGTGACGGTGTTTTCAAAGCCCAGCGGGCTGCCCAATGCAAGAATCTCATCGCCCACCTCTGCTTTGGCAGAAGAGATGGGCAGCGGTTCTATTTTCACAAGATCCGGGACTCTGACGACAGCTATATCTGTTTCTTCCCCGATGCCGATGACTATCCCCTGATACTCCTGATGATCCAGAGTACGAACGGTCACTTCTTTGGAGCCCTCTACCACATGTGCATTGGTGATTACATCTCCCTTATTATTGTATAAAAAGCCGGAGCCCAGACCTTCGCCGCTCTCGATTGTGACCACTTTTTGCTGACTATCCTCAATAATCTGCTTGCGTGTTTTTTTATTTGAAGCGTTTGAAGTCGTATTGGCTTCAGGCTTTTTCGTTCCCTTCGAGGAGGCAACTGCCAGTTTGGGTGCAATCGCCAGCTCATCGGCTGCCTGCTCATGAATCCAGAATACCCCTCCAGCTCCGGCTCCAATGATTATTGCACTGGAAACAATCGTGCCCCATATCCGTTTGCTCATGTGATCCCCTCCTACTCCACATACCATGATGCATTCGTAACCGTCACATTGGTTGCTTCATATACCCCGTAATAGTAGGTTTCAAAATAACCCTCTTCTCCTACATCCAATATCGTCGGGTATACATAAGCATCCGTTTCGCCAATATAATCACCATTCGAAGCATTGATATTGACGATAAGAGCCACCGACGAAATTGGACGTGTGCCCTGATTAACGATTGATCCGCTGATATACAAATCTCCGTACTCATCCAGTTCAGCAGACAGATCTGTAACATATACAGCCCCTGTGCGATTTCGAAGCTCCTCCTCAGCCGCCTGCTGCTCGGCAAGTCGAATGCGTTCTTCCTCCGCTTTCTCAAACGCCTTTTTCTCCCGCAGCACTTCGTCTCGATATTTGGCCAGCTTCTGATCGTCTGGTGCATAGGATAAACCGTTGTCCACGGTCTGCAGCGCTGCTGTAAAATCGCGTTTCTTCACCTGCTGCTCCGCCTGTTTATAACTGATGCCTGCCAGCTTGTCGATGATCTGCTTTCGTACCGCTTCCGCTTCCTTGCCGCTCAAGCCGGATATCGTTTTGAGTTTCCCCGCCAGTCCTTCCACGGTGGTTAACTGATCAATTTCTTTTTTGACCTTCAGAACAGCCAGCGTTACTTTTCGATTGTTCAAGGCTGCCCTTGCTTTGTCAAACACGGGCTCCTGCCGCTCGTTTAACGTTTTCGCTGCCGTTTGAATGATTTTGTCCGCTTCGGACAGCTTGCCTGTTTTGAGTAAATCCGCGGCCTCATCCAGCTGGTTTAATAGATTGTAGGCTTTTGCCGTAATCTGCCGATCCTGAACCAGTGCTTCTACATTCGGTCTATAGCCAAGTGCTTTATCCAGCAGCTTGATGGCCTCCGCATATTTCCCATTCAGCGCGGCTTGCTCTGCCTCATGATGCAGTGTCTTTACTTGAGCATTAACAGCACTCTCCTGATTATAATAATACGTCAGCAGCGCACCCATAAATGCTGCAAGCAGCAGCGGAATAATCCATAGAAAAGGGCTATTTTTACGCTTGCTCACCTCTCCGGCAGCAGCTGAATTGCGGGGCGAAAGTCCTTCCTGTTCGTTCCAGATCTGATCCTCCGTAGAGCTGACTTGTTTGAGCATAGTTCCACACTTCTGACACTGTGCTTGACCCGAGCTGTTTTTTGTCCCGCATACGTGACAGTACACCCTGATCCCTCCATCTAAAAAATATGTATGTTTCCATTGCTTATCTGTTTATTAAGCTGTTCTTCTACCCGTTATCAGAATATGTGTATCTGAATCTCGGGGTGAATCGACATATATCATATAGCAAAAAGGTAAAATGCACCATATATTCCTGCGATAAAATACATTATTCGCTATTGGCTGGGTGATGTCAGGCTTTGTAATGATTCACCCTTTCCATAAAGATAAACATTGCAGGCAAGGAGATATCACAATTGCGGTTGGTTCATCAAAAAAAGCCCTCCTGTGATCAGGAAGGCTTTGTATATTGCTATTCATAGTATCTCTTATATGCTTATTCCCGTGATATTGAGCAAACTTATCTGAGCTCAACCATCCTTTGCCGATTCACTACTCTGTCTGATTCGAAGGAAAAGCACTCATATCTACGTGAGTGACTTCCCATAGATGGTTGTCCAGATCCTGAAAGCTCCATCCATACATAAATCCATGATCCTGCGGCTCTTTATACTGCTTCGCTCCTGCATCAAGAGCAGCATGTACAATGGCATCTACTTGCTCACGTGAATCAACAGACAAGGTTACGATGACTTCGGCACTTTCAGCCGCATTTGCTACTTTTTTCGTAATGAAGGATTGGAACCGCTCCTCCACCAGAAGCATGACATAAATGTTATCGCCAACAAGCATGCAGGTAGCTGATTCGTCCGTAAACTGAGGGTTGAACTCAAACCCCAATTTTGTAAAGAAATCAACCGATTGCTTCAAATCCTTGACAGGCAAGTTGACAAAAATCTCATTTGCACGAAGAGCCACCATCGATCACCTCGGATTGCTAGAATAGAATCCACTCCAAAATATCACCTCGCGTATGCGCTGTCAATTGCGTATAATGAACGTATTCCAACATGTGAGGTGAAAGGGATGTTGTTCCCGATCGTTCGAAGTAATTAGGTATCGGGCTGGATCAAAACGCGTACCAGCTGCCAAGGGGCAGGTCTGTCCATTTGAGCCTGTTCGATGCTTTACACGAACGATTGTACAAGGATACACATCCATAATCATAACATCACATATTGGAGGAAGATTAAAGTATGACAAAAGAATGGAATTACGAAGCATTTTATGAACGTGTCGGTCGGCAAAACGGTTGGGATTTCAGCACAATGAAGGTTGTATCTGATACCCCTGATTGGGATTTCTACGAAGAGGTTATTCGCTGCACGCAAACATCAGACTTGCTGCTCGACATCGGCACCGGCGGAGGAGAAGCCGTGTTGTCCATTGCAGGACATGCTCATTTGCTTGTGGGTATTGATCTGGCTCAAAGCATGATCGATACTGCCCGGCGAAACCTGGAGAAAGCGGCAAGCTGCTCCGCCAACAGTTCCAATGTCCGCTTCGTTCAGATGGATGCAAATCATCTGCAGTTCCCGGATGAGTTCTTTAACACCGCATCCTGCAGGCATTCCGTTTTCTCTGCATCGGAGGTGTACCGGGTGCTCGCAGAGGACGGCATATTTCTGACCCAGCAAGTCAGCGAGCATGACAAATTAAATATCGCGCAGGTTTTCGGACGCGGGCAGCATTCCCGCATTAAACCTGGCGCGCTGCTGGAACGCTACAAACTGGAGCTTGCACACGCCGGTTTCCGGCAGATCGAGGTCCGTGAATATAATGTAATGGAGTATTATGCTACACCGGAGGATCTTCTGTTTTTGCTCATGCACACGCCGATTGTGCCTCATTTCGGAGAACATGCTTCCGATCTGGAGACTTTCAAGCAGTTTGTGCAGGACCAGCGCCATGAGAAGGGTATTCGCACCAACTCTGCACGCTTTATGATTACAGCAAAAAAATAATCTGAAATATATTCAAAAAAGCGCTTTGGCGAATCCATAGGGATTCAGCCAAAGCGCTTTTTGTTCATTATCCATGCCGCTCGCTGTTTATGAACGGATATTACGGAGTCAAATTACTGATCGAGCTGCAGTTTCTCCAGGAACGGCTTTAACCGATCCACTACATAGTGGCTGCCCCCACGCCCGTTAACTTCTTCGATCACAGCAGCCAGAAGGAACGATGGCGATTCTGTATCAAACGTAACGAAAAATCCATTTTCCTGACCCTGCTCGCCCTTCTTCGCTTTCAGCTCTGCCGTACCGGTCTTGCCTGCAAGACCACCAGCAATCGAACTGAGTGCATGTGCTGTTCCTCCTTGACGAGAAACAACCTCTTTTAAAGCATTTTTGACGGTGTTGGCCACATCGGGTGTGATAATTGCAACAGGGTCAGTGGTTTCTTTGCCAACAATGAGCACAGGCTTTACAAGCTTGCCTTCATTCACAAACGGCGTAAAAGCAGAAGCAAGATGAATCGGCGACATTAACATCTCCCCCTGTCCGTACGACGTGTCGGCAAGCAGCACTTCGGAGGATAAGTCCTTATGTGCTTCATTGGCATACTGACTCGGCTTCAGGTACAGCTCATCCATTCCGAAGTTATCGCCAAACCCGAACTTCTGAATGCCCTCGATGAACTTGGCACTGCCCATTTCGGTCGCTTCCATCGCAAAATAAATATTGTCGGAATACACAAGCGCATCCACCATATTAACCGGACTCAGGCTTTTCACCCGCTTGACGTAATATCCACCCCAGCTGTCATCTTTCCTCCACTGCAAACCGGAAATGTCATGGGTTTTATCCGCGGTTGTTACGTTCTCCATCAATCCGGCTGCCGCAGTAATTGCTTTGAAGGTCGAGCCAGGGGCATACCGTGTTGTTACTCGATTGATAAAAGGAAGCTTCTCATTCGCAGAATAGGCGTCCCATTCTGCCTGCGTCAGACCCGTCACCATTTTGTTTGGATCGTACGACGGTGCACTTACCAGAGCCAGCAGGTTGCCGTCCTTCGGATTCATCATCACCATTGCTCCGGCATCACCGCCGCCAGCCAGCGTTTGATACAGCCTTTTCTGCTGCGCCGAGCTGATCGTGAGCTGCACATCCTTGCCATCCACCGCATCCTTGCGAATTAATTCGGAAAGGGGATTCCCCGCTTCATCGGTGATCTCAATCAAAGCACCTCGCTCTCCGCGCAGCTGTTTCTCCATGGATTGCTCCAGTCCCGCTTTACCTATCCAGTCCTCCGCGCGGTAATATCCCTCAGTGTCTTTGTCCAGGTCCTCCTTGGTCGCTTTACGAACATAGCCAATCAGATGCGCTGCTGCTTCTCCAAGGGGATAATAACGAACCTCCTTGCTTTGCAATGCAACACCACGCAGTGACTCGGGTACATCAAATTCCTCTGTAGAACCGATCGGGACAAAAAATCCGGGCTTCACCCACGTCTGATTCAGCGCCTTCTGAATGCCTTCCACGGATACATTGTAATGATCTGCGATGCGAGCAATCATCTGATCGGGTTGATCTCCCAGCTTCTCAGGTACAATTCCCCATTCATTCATAGTGCCTTGGGTTGCGAGCGGTAATCCATCACGATCTACAATATTTCCTCGAGTCGGGAACAGAGTCTTCACCCGAACCTTGCTCCCTTTCACCATGTCACTGAGAATCAGGGATGGCTGCCAGTTAATTTGCCAGATCTTGCTCCCGTCCTCCAGCTCCTGTCTAACTAACTTTAACGTATGGGTCTCACTGATATCTCCCAGAAAAGTAGTCAGGTGAAGATTGTAATTTGCCTCGTAGAGGTCCGGATTACCTTCATTCTGCTGTGTCTTACCATCATTCTCTTGACCCGTCTTCGCCTCTGAACCCGCTTCCTGATCTGTATTCGCTCCGGCATCTGCTCCAGCTTCAGTCTCTGCTCCCTGCATTTGCTGCAGCTCAGCCTTGATGTCGGAAACCTGCATGCCCGCATATATGGCATTGTATTTCTCGACAAACTGCTCCTTTGTCATGCCTGCTTCGGTTAACGAAGCAGGTGACATTAACGAATACAGCTGGTCGAACTCTTTCTTCTGCAGATGCTCTATGTACTGATTTACGGTAGTCTGAGGTTTCGCTTCCTCGGGTTTGTTGTTCTGCATGTATAAATACATTCCGATGCCGCCTGCAAACAGGATGGGCAGAAGTCCATATAATAACTTTCGTTTTGATCTCATGTCAGTTCACCTCTACTCTATACTATAGATTTCCAGCACGGATTACACAATGTAACAAATCTGATGAATTTGTCATTAAAAATAGCCTTCGGCTCACATAATATGTTTAAATAAGAATAGTGAATTACATACTAAAGCTTTTTTGCTGTGAAGCAAAAGGCTGAAAAGGAGCCCGATGATGGAAATCAGCTATTTTTTACTCCCCAAAGCCGAAGTGGCCTATATCGAGTCTACCGCTTCCATGAAAGATGCTATCGAGCAGCTGGAATCGCACCACTACACCGCCATTCCCGTAATTGACGCGGATGGAAAATATGTTGCTACTCTGTCCGAAGGCGATCTGTTATGGAAAATGCGGGGCACTCCCGGTTTGACATTTGACAATATGGATCAAGTGCAGGTGCATGAGATCAGCAATCGCGTTTATAATGAATGCGTGTACATCGAAGCAGAGATGGAAGATATGCTGACTCTTGCAGCAGATCAGAACTTTGTACCCGTGGTCGATATAGATCGTGTCTTTCTCGGCATCATTCGTCGTAAAGATATCATTGAATATTACACCCGCAACATTTCGGATTAACATGAATCTGAAGGAGCAGCAGATACACAGGTGTGTCTGCAAAGGATACTACGAAGAAGGCGAGCTTATGGGCTCGTCTTTTTGGTGTCTGTACAGAAAAATGTTCAGAATCTGTTCAGAACCACATTGTATGATAGACATATCTTAAGGCTTGATAAACGCTAATAATTTTACCACGCATAGAGAGAGGTATGCACCTTGAATCGTTTAAGCACACGCAACAAAATACTGGTCACCGCAACAGTCATTATGTCCTGTATTTACGTCATCTGGCGTACATTCTTCACCATTCCTTTCGGCCATGGCCCTCTTGCTGTGACCGCTGGTCTTGCCCTCCTAATTGTTGAACTCATCGGCATGTTTGAATTGGCTGTGCATTTCTATAATATGACCCGACTTGAATATCCCGAGCTCCCCGTTGTGGATGAGGCTTTATATCCAGATGTCGATGTCTTTATTGCAACCTACAATGAACCGGCATCCCTACTCTTCAAAACGATAAACGGCTGTCTCAACATGGATTATCCTGACCGCTCCAAAGTACATATTTATCTATGTGACGACTCCAATCGTCCCGAGATGCGTGAACTTGCCGCTCATATGGGTATCCGCTACCTGACCCGAACCGAGCATATCCACGCCAAGGCTGGAAACCTGAACAACGCCATGAAGCATACTTCCTCACCTCTAATCGCCACGTTTGATGCCGATATGATTCCGAAGCATGATTTTCTGACGTCCTGTGTGCCGTATTTTCTGACAGGAGAGAAAATTGGCTTCGTTCAGACTCCGCAGAGCTTCTATAATCCCGATCAGTTTCAGTACAACCTGTATTCAGAAGCACGAATCCCGAACGAACAGGACTACTTCTACCGTGATGTGCAGGTTGGACGTAACAAGTCCAACTCCGTCATTTATGGTGGAACCAATACGGTGCTGTCCAGACAAGCCCTTGAGGATGTTGGCGGTTTCTATACCGGGTCGATTACAGAAGATTTTGCAACCGGCATTGAAATGCAGAGCAAAGGGTATCGCTGTTATGCCACCAATAAGGTGCTGGCTTCAGGACTTGCTCCCGGTGATCTGAAAAGCCTGATCAAGCAGCGTCAGCGCTGGGCACGCGGATGTATCCAGACGGGCAGAAAATTGAACATTCTCTTCAAGAGAGGTCTTACTTTTGCCCAGAGACTGAATTATATCTCATCCATCACCTACTGGTATGCTGGCTTAAAACGGCTGCTGTACATTATGTCGCCTATTCTGTTTGCTGTGTTTGGTGTCCTGGTGGTGAAATGCACCATTCTGGAAATTCTGGTGTTCTGGCTGCCGATGTATCTGCTGACCAATACATGTCTGCGTATGCTGTCAGGCAATATTCGAACGACCAAATGGACCAATGTATATGAAACGATATTGTTTCCGTCGCTGCTGCCTGCGGTTATTCTGGAAACACTCGGCATCACCATGAACAAATTTGCAGTCACTCGCAAAGATGGAGCAAGTAATGATCGCAGCTACCAGATCAAACAGATCATTCCCCATCTCATTCTGGCGGTGCTGTCCGTAATTGGTATTGTGAACTGTATCCACTGGACCTTTAGTCAAGGCACGATTGGTTTTCTTGTCGTTTTATACTGGTTGCTGATCAACTTCTACAACATTATGATGTCCATCTTTTTCCTCAGCGGACGCAAGGTGTTCCGTAACTATGAGCGCGTGCTGGCTGCTGTGGAGTGTACGCTGACTACAGAGGGGGAAACCCTCTCGACTGTTACTTATGATATTTCGGAAGGCGGCATTTCCATTCTGCTGGATACACCAAGATATATTCCGAGTGAGACTGAATTTGGCGTGCAGCTGGTATCGGGCCCTTATTCGAGCGAGTTCAAAGCCAGGGTCACACACGTCACTACATTTGGCACCAAGTGGAAGTATGCATTTAAAGTGCATGAGATTAACGAAGCAGAGCAGCGCCAGCTGCTGCACATCGTGTACGATCGCGAGCCAACGCTTCCTCAGAAGCTGGACAAGGATATCAGTACATTTGAAGACATTCGTCTGAACTTTGTACGCCGTGGACAGATCGGCATGATGTCGAACCGCAAGCTGGCCCGTATTTCACTGAACCACGAGCTTGAAACAACCGAGTATGGCACAGTGACCCTGCTGGATTTTAACTACGATTTTATACTCGTGCAGATGTCTCACCCGGAAATGGCCTACGAAGTTCGTCTGCCTCTTGCGGAAAATCTGATTCTCGACTGTGAATGGGTCAAATCGATGCGAAGCAAACACGGCATTTTGTATCGGGTTCGAAACATTCGCGACATCGCCCGCAGTGGTCAAATGCCAGAGCTGGAAGCCCTTTTGAAGCAGTGGAATGTAGCGTATATCGAGTCTCGCAAATCAAAGGGCACATCCTCTTACAAAAACTTCGTCTCCGATGATGAACTGAACGAGATGGCTTATTTATAAATATTGGAGGCAAAAAAAGCATGCGTACGAAATGGCAGCAGTGGCTGCTTATCGCAATTGTGACGGGGTTGTGGAGCTTGAGCAGTTCCTATGCCAATGCTTCAACTCAGCCTGAACAGCTGCACTGGAGCGAACGCTCCATCCATAAGTGGAGCAACGGTGCCAAGGTGCAGTCCAATGTGGACCGTAATGGCAGCTTGCAGATCAGCGCCGACACACAAGGGCTAGACAAAGGATTTTATTCTGCCTATCTATACGAACTGCAGAACAGGGACTGGTCGGGCAGCGGCGAGCTAAGGTTCTCCGTACGCAGCGACTCGGATCAGGTACTGCCACTAAACGTTGTGATCACCCGAGCGGACCGGGCCGCACTCACTGTATCGAACGAACGTCAGGTCATCCTGATTCCGAAAGCAACCAAGCAACCCGGGCTGGTTCAACCCGTGGATGGATTGATTGAACTTGCGCCGGGATTTGAAGGCGAGGTTCGTGTTCCCTTTTCCAGCCTCATGATTCGCAATAAACCTGATACTGCCGGACACGTCACTCCGGGAAACATTCTGAGCTGGGGTATCACCATGACAACATCGGAAAATGCACAGCTGCGCTATCGCGTGGGAAACGTCAAGCTCGTGCCTGCTCAAGAAGCCGCTGTCGAGAACAGCTTGTCCGCTGTGCACATCCATGGAGATGAACGCGTAGTCATACCGGTCGCCGGTCAATCCGTTGCCCAATATACGATGAGTGGCTTGCCAGAGAGTTCGGACGTCCAATTCCAGCTTGCACATCCTGTACAGGGTGTATCCATTACATCGGGCGGGCTGCTGACACTTGAGACGGAGGCTGACGGGGCCAAATCGGTTGTGATTCAGGCTTTAATTGATGAGAAGTGGCGCACCAACCTCACAATTGCACTTGATCCTTCTACGGCGATGAAGGTCAAGGAGGCTGACGGAACACCCCGTTTCATCCCTGCACCTGACCAGGTGTCCAAAGTGCTGGAGCCTTCTGCAATATGGTTAAAGCCCTGGATGGAATGGATGATTCGCATCGGCCTGCTCTTCATCGGGCTTCTGGTTGTCATCCCTTACTGGCTGTGGAGAAGAGAGCAGCGCGCCTTACAATCTGGTAAATCCCATTCCATGAATCATCGCCGGTCCAAACGATTGTTCCGCATGTAAGTTGTTTATTTCATCTCCAAGGAGGAAAGGCAGTGCTCTTTTCCAGTGTCGTTTTTTTATTTTATTTTTTGCCGCTTGTATTAGGGCTCTATTATGTACTTCGATTTTCGGTAACGCTGAAAAACATGCTGCTGCTTGTAGCCAGTCTATTCTTCTATGCGTGGGGCGAACCACGCTTCGTACTGGTCATGCTGGTCTCGATTGCACTCAATTATGTGTTCGCCCTGCTTGTAGACAGGTACCGGGATCGGCGCAATGCCGCCTATATCATTATTACTGTGATGCTTGCTGCCAATCTGGGCATGCTGTTTGTTTATAAATATTTGGCGTTTGCCCTGCGCATTGTGAATGAAAGCACAGGTTTTGGGCTGAGCATTCCACATATTGCGCTGCCGCTCGGTATTTCTTTTTTCACCTTCCATGCGATCTCCTATGTTATTGATGTGTACCGCGGACATGGCAGTGTGCAGAAAAACCCGTTTTATGTCGCTCTGTATATTTCCTTTTTCCCTCAGCTGGTTGCGGGGCCTATTCTGCGTTACAACATGATTGCGGATCAGATGATGCATCGCAAGGAGAGCTGGGACAAGTTCGCGGTAGGCTGCTGCCGCTTCATTGTCGGTTTGAGCAAAAAGGTGCTGTTATCCAACAGCATGGCCATTGTTGCCGATCACGCCTTCAGCGTGGGAGGAACGTCCGATATGGCATCAAGTCTGGCGTGGTTGGGCGCTATCGCCTATACGCTGCAAATTTATTTCGACTTCTCCGGTTATTCCGATATGGCGATTGGACTTGCGTTAATGTTTGGCTTCAAGTTTGAAGAAAACTTCAAGTATCCGTACATTTCCCGATCTATCACTGAATTCTGGCGCCGCTGGCATATCTCGCTTGGAACCTGGTTCAAGGAATATGTCTACTTCCCGCTCGGAGGCTCACGAGTCAGCAACAAGGATAAAATGATCCGCAACCTGCTTGTCGTCTGGGGACTTACAGGTGTCTGGCATGGCGCGGAATGGACATTTGTTATCTGGGGTTTAATCAACTTTGCCTTCATTGCTTTGGAGAAAATCTTTAATCTGGACAAAGGCATTCGTTTTGCTCCGCTCAGACATGTCTATGCCATGTTTGTTGTTGTCATTGGCTGGGTTATTTTCCGTTCACCCGATCTGCTGCAGGCAGGCAACTATCTTGGCAACATGTTCGGCTTATACGGCAACGGATTCTGGAGTGATACAACCGGGATGTTCATGAAGGAATATGCACTTTTCTTCATACTCGGCATTCTCTTCTCCACACCGATCGCCTTGCGTATGAACAAATGGATGGTCGATGGCGTTCGCTTCGGCAAACCGCTGGAGCTGATCTACCCGGTAAGCATCATCGCGCTGTTTCTCGTATGTGTATCCTATCTGGTCAAAGGAACGTACAATCCGTTTATTTATTTCAATTTCTGAGAGAAGGATGTTATATGCATAACTTTTTTGCCAAAAAGAGACTCACCGCCTTCCTCTTCATTGTGGTGCTGGCTGCGTTCTCCATCCTCAATATGATTCAGTCTTTCGAGCCGTTAAAAAAGACGCTGGCATCGGCAGACTATCGTTTCTCCAATGCCAAGAGCATCATTAACAAGCTGGATGCAGACATCAATGAGCATGTTTTTGAAAAATTCGGGTTCGTCGAGGCCTACGGTTACTTGCAATCACTGATGTGGAAAAACGAGGAGAATAACTTCGAGGTGGTTAAAGATACCGAAGGCAAGCTGCACTATACCTACTTCGCTACCGGGCCGACCGATACGAAGCAGCTTTCTGACCGGGTGGCCGAGCTCGGGGCACAATTGAATGCCAAAACAAAGCTGACCTATGTTATGACACCCGACAAATATGTACGTGGACATACAACGTTCCCGGAAGGCATTCCTTACAATTATAATAACGAAACCGCCGATGGCTTTCTGAATCATCTGAAGCAGGCCGGAATCGACACACTCGACTTGCGCGAGGGGCTGCTGGAGAGCGGCATACCTGCGAAGGACCTTTTTTTCACAACCGATCATCACTGGAAAATCAGAACGGCCTTCTGGGCGTTCGGTGAGCTGGTGCATCATCTGGATGGCATTTATAACAAACCACTGGACCCGGAGCATTATTTTACGGATATCAACAACTACAACGTCATTCCATACAAGGATTTCTTTATTGGCTCACAAGGTCGCAAGACGGGGAAATGGTATGCAGGCGACGATGATTTTGATCTCATCTATCCAAAATTTAAAACGAACTATTCGTTTTATTTCCAGACAGGCGACACCAAGGCAACATTAAACGGACGCTTCGAGGATGCCCTGCTGACAACATATCCGCTGAATGTGAAGGGTGCTGCCTATGATCTGACTGCTGATAAATATTTTACGTATCTGTATGGCAATCAAGGGATCGTACATGTGACCAATAAAGACAATCCGAACGGACTCAAGGTGTTGTTTATTAAAGACTCGCTGGCTGTGCCGATGATCTCTTTCCTCTCAACCGTTGTGTCTGATGTGTATCTGGTTGATCCACGATATTATACCGGGGACATTATTGATTTTGCGAAAAAAACCGACCTTGATCACGTCTTTGTGTCCATCTCGCCTCAGGATCTCGTGGATGAGTTTTTCCCTTACGGGAAGAACGAGGAGAAGGAAGATCACTACGCCAGCTCGAAGTAAAGGAGCTATATAAGTTGAACTTAAAGTTGGATTATACGGACACTTCGATGACAGAATAACCTTCCAATCGCTGTTATCGTCCTCTCCGTTTTTGTATAAATCAATAGTTCAACTTATATCGCTAACACTTGAAAAAGGGTACTTCTACTCCTTCACAACCAGTAGAGTACCCTTTGCTTGTCAGGGATATGTCTAGCACCTTCGCAATTCCTTACTGCATATTTACAGTGTCGTCACTTCGGCCAATTCGAAATACCACTCCAGGAATGCATTAAAATCAGCCCATTGCGGCTTGCTCTCACCACTCAAAAAGCGTTCAATCGACTCGCCCAGCTCAACCAGCACAACTTCGTCTGTCTGGCGGTTATAGAAAAATCCACCCTCGCCTTCAAAGCTGTCCAGCGGGATATATGCCTCGGGCAGTCCGAGTGTAAGCTGGGCTATGTTCATATCGTCCAGATATACGGTATTTTCGATTACCCAACAGATCTGATACAGCTCCTGATGCCGACTGTAAAATGTCGGTCCATCCTCTGCATGCAAGTAAAACTGTGCGAAATCCGAGTTCAGATCCACATTCAGCTTACGCAGCGCTTCCTCGTATTCGACAGGCACATCTTCATGCCACCAGCCGTTTACGCGGCAGTGTTCAATGACTTTGGTGGATAACATCACAAGCCCTCCTGTTCATGAAGCCGTCCCTCATGGTTAAGTATGGTCTATAAATCAAATACCTTCTCACTATATCGTCTGCGCTGTCCCGGTTCAAGTCGGGGCAATATGCAACTTTCTCTTTTCATCTCCGTCTAACTAGAGGACTACACCTCAAAGGAGATGACTATGCGAATAAGCTGCAGCCCCGGTTTTCCCGGAAGTATGATCGGTTCCATTGATTTGAGACCTGTTGAACCTGGCCCTACCCTTTCTACGAAAAGTCAGATCACAGCACACATTGATCCCGAACTCGTTGCGATTCCCTATACCATCGATCCTGATTTTGGATCACACTTCGATACGATGAAGATCATGAAAGGTACATATCAGCAAGAGTTTCACCAAAGCTATGATGTCGAGTTTACGATTGATGTCGATCAACAAGGTTATATTACGCAGTTTGAACACACCTTCACCCTGGAGCGTTATTTGGATTTGATCCGAACGCAGTCATACCAGGTCATTCAGACGAACTGGCGCGGACAGTCCTTTCACGTCATGACCTACAGTTATATGGAAGAGGTGCTTAACCCGAATAATGTGATTTTCCGATGCACGGATGCAGAAGATGTGTTTGTTGTCGCTGAGCTCATTCCTTTTCGGGTGGGGGGAGTTGTGGAGCAGCTTAACCATCGGTTCCTTCACTTCCGCGCTCTGATCTCCGCCCGGGATGACCTCTATCCCATTGATTATATGTGTCAACCGGATTTCGATCTGAATCTGGAATAAACACTAAGTCATAAAGTCGTTATCCCTGTAGCCATTAAAAAAGCACCTCACCGAATCAGCACAAGATAACCATACTGATGCTGGATATCCATGCATTTCGGGGGTGCTTCGTTTAATAGAATTACAATTGTTCACATACCTGTTCCGGTTCCAGTACCCGAACGAGCAGATTCCGCGCGCGGAGTGAAGCTGAAATATCCTTCATTAAGATGCTCTGTTTTGGGAAGACTGCGTGACACGCGGTCTACCATCCAGAACACACCAACCAGAACGACAATACAACCACTCAAAGTAATCACACCAGCTGTGGGTATCCACACACCCAGCGTACCACCAATCAGACTGCCTACAGGCATCGCGATCCCGCTCAATGCCATCGTGGCAGCGAAAACCAAGCCAAGATATTTCTGGGGAATGCCTTTCTGAACAACCGTGTTAATGATGACATTTACGGCGCCACCAGGAAGCCAGGCCAAGCCATAGACCAGAATGCTAAGCCATCCCCAAGGAGCAAATACACAGGCGATCCATGCAATTCCTGATGCGATATACGCAACGGAATATAACAAACCCAGACGAACCTGTTCCAGTCTGAGATAAGGTGCACATGTGGCTCCAATCACACTTCCGAGCGCCTGTGCCATTAACATCAGCCCGTACATGCCTGCCCCGCCAAGTTTATCACTATATATCGGAAGAACACTGAAGGTTGCTCCGCCAGCAGCATTAATAACCATAATGCCGAAGAGTAGTTTGGCTAAGGAAGTGCGTGTAAGAAGCTGTATTCCGCTAACCAGATCGTCCATGTAATTCCTGAAAAACAACTGGATTCCGGCGTGTTTCCTGTTACCTGTTGACTCTTCATCCACCGATGCAGAAGCAGTATCCGGCTGTTGTGCCGCTTCCTGTTTCGCAGATGACGATGGAGGGAAAGGAGCGATTCGCAGCTGGGAAAACAGCATAGCGCCAATAAAGAAACCAATCGCATTCCAGAAGTACATCGAAACTGCACCCAATGCCACAATGAGCACCCCGGATATTGCATTACAGGCCACATCAATTCCTTGATACGCTATGGAAAACAAGGAGTTGCCCTGGGTTAGCTGATGTTTGTGGACTACCCTCGGCAGCGCTGACATCTGAACAGGATACACCCAGGTGTTGCAAATATTAAGAATCGGGGTGATCACCAGAACCAGACCTACACTCAAAAAATCATAATATGCCGCAACAGGTACAATTAATAACAAGAAAGCCTGGATGAGCTGACTATATACGAGAATGCCTCGAACCGGTAAACGATCGATGATCGGGCCGGAGAAAATCTGAATAATTTTAGGCAAAATCGACAGGAAACCTGCCAGCCCCGTATAGAATGATGAGCCGCCCAGATTATATACCAGCCACATCGCTGATACAGCATACAGGCTGTCTCCTATGTTAGTCAGAATACGTCCAAAAAACATCAGGCTAAAATTTTTGTTTCTGAAAATGTCCACGTCTCCACCTCCATCAGCCTCGCCAGTTCCCTGAATTTGTACCCATACACCACGCAAGGAGGTTGGATGCTCTGCTCAGAAATCCTTGGACGCCTCCTTCACTAATTGATTCACATATTGAGCGACATTCACCGCGTGTGTGGTATCAATCAGATTTTCATGATGACCAGGGATGGGAGTAGCGGCACAGCTGCCTGTTGTTTTGGCATGCCATGATGGTGCATCCGTTAATGGAACCGGACTTGTTTCATCCTGAGTGACAGCGTACAACAGATGGATATCAGACTGAATTGGCTCAGCGGAATAATAATTATCAAAAGCGACCTCGTTCGCGATGCGTACTTTCAAATTGCCCACAGAAGTCTTGTCGGGAAAATAACTCAGCAGCTCGGCAAGCTGCTCTTCATATGTGTCATCCGGCTTCAATTCGTACCCGTTATTCCGGGCAAGCTCGTTCAAAGCCTGCACTCGATTCATAGGACGCACAACCTGTTGATGGCTTCTTGCTGGAGCATCCAGAATAATCAACCACTCCAGTTCTTGTCCCGCTTCTTCAATCAACCGTGCCAGTTCAAAGGCTACATTACCGCCGAAGGACCAGCCGAGCACTCGATACGGCCCTTGAGGCTTCCACTTGGTAAGAACCGAGTAATAATAGCGCGCGATGGACTGCACCGTATATAAAGGCTCATCATGACTGTCATACCCTTTAGGTATAAATCCGCATATCGTTAAATTCTCAATCTGACTTACCAATTCATAATAGTTGATGAGATTGCCACCACCTGTTGGAACAAGGAACAGAGGGTTATCCTGCTTGCGTGCGCTTTCCTTCAACACAGCAATGGACTGATGTTTATCTGTCATACCTGCGCGAATCAAACGGGCAATTTCAACTACGGTAGAATGATCAAACAAAGTCAGTACAGATAATTGAGTCTGGAAGGTGCTGTTCAGCACATCCACTAAACGAATCGCTTTGATCGAATGTCCCCCTTGATCAAAAAAGCTCTCATGAAGCTGCACGGATTCCAGATCCAGCATTTCCATGAAAATCTGCATGATTTTCTCCTCCAGCTCATCCTGAGGAGCGAAAGTCCCATCTTGGAGCAGGCTGCTGTCCAGCTGCTTCAATGCAGACTTGTCCACCTTACCGTTACTGTTCAGGGGAATCTGATCAATGGTGAAAAAACGTGATGGAATCATATGGCTTGGCAGCAAGGTTCGGCAATAACTGCGTAAATCCGTGCTGGTCATAATTGAAGACGAAGTCAACTGAATATAGGCGCTTAATGACAACTCCTCATCATCGCCCCATTTCTCTGCGAGTACCGCACATTCCTGAATATCCGCGTGTCTGGAGATGACATCCGATATCTCTCCGAGCTCAACACGCATCCCCCTGATCTTCAGCTGATTGTCCATCCGGCCAACAATGTACAGTTTCCCTGAAGCATCGTAATAAGCCATATCTCCTGTTTTATACATTCGCCCTTCTGTAAAAGGGTTGGTGAAAAAAGCCTGCTCTGTCTTGACAGGGTCTCTGTAGTACCCTCTAGCCAGCCCCACTCCCCCAATATACAGATGCCCTTGAACACCAATGGGCACAGGCTGCTGCATTTCGTCCAGAACATAGATAAAGTTGTTCCCGATTGGACGGCCGATCGATACATTTCGTGAAGCCAGCCCCGGATCGGATTGCACATTGATATTAACCGTGGAATCAATGGACACTTCCGTTACTCCATAGCTGTTATGAAGACGAATGCCGGGAAGATGACGATGAAACGCTTGCACCATCTCAGGCTTTAACGCCTCTCCGCTGGAGAATACATCTCTCAATGCATGCAGCTGCTCCAGGTCCGAACGCCCCACTCGCTGGATGAGCATTTTGAGCATGCTTGGAACAAAAAACACGATACCCACCTTATATTTCTTCAGAGCTTCAATGATAGCGTAAGGGTCCCGATGAAATCCCGGCTCCAGAAGCGCCACTCGGGCACCAGCCATCCAGGTCCAGAAATATTCGAGCCCCACATCGTCAAACGTAAGCGTTGTTTTCTGAAGCACGGTTTCATCATGCCGCAGCTTGAACCGCTGCTGCATCCACCAGATTCGGCTTACCCAGCCCTGATGCCGTACGGACACCCCTTTTGGTTTACCCGTAGTTCCTGACGTGTAATAGATAGCAATCAGATGATCCGGCCCTACTTGAGACGGGGGAGCATCGACTGGTTTATTGTGAACGAGTTCAGGCCGGGAAACATCGATCAGTACTGCTGCATCATTCGGAATAGGAAGTGTATGCGTATTGATCAGACAGATGGATGCTTCCGAATCCAGAATCATGTGGCGGTTCCGTTCGATAGGTGCATCCAGATCCAGGGGCACGATCGCTCCTCCTGCTTTTAACACCGCAAGCAGTGCTACAGGTAAATATAAGGAACGTTCAATGCCAATAGCAACGGCCTTGTCAGGCCCGATTCCGTGTTCAATCAGAACATGAGCCAGTTGATTCGCTCTGCGATCCAGTTCCTCATAAGTTAAACTCACTGTTCCATATACAACTGCGGCATAATCAGGATAACGGGAAACCGATGCTTCAAACAGATGATGTACACATCGATCATCGGGGTAGTCCATGCAGGTATTGTTCCATTCATACAGAAGCTGCTGCCGCTCCTCGGCACTTATCACGCTTAACGTGGAGATAGGCTGTTCAGGGCGCTCGGCAATATCCTGAAGCAAGGTAAGAAAGTTACCAATCCAACGTTCGATGGTGCTCACATCAAATAGATCGGCTCGACATTCGAATGTACCTCTGATGACCTCCTCTTCCTCCGTCAAGTCCAGGGACATATCAAATTTGGATGTACTCACTGGCTTGAACTGCATCCCTTTGAATTCAGTCTGGCCATCCTGCTGCTGGACATGAGCTGCCCTTCCCAGACTAAACATCACTTGAAAGAGTGGGGAGTAGCCGACATTTCTGGTTTGTATCAGATCATCAAATAACAGATCAATCGGTACGTCCTGATGATCAAAAGCATCCAGAATCGTGTCTCTGGAATGCTTCAGCTGATCCAGGTACGACTGCTGATCATGAATTCGACTCCGCAGCACAAGTGTGTTCACGAAAAAACCAACAACCTTCTCCAAATCCGGTTGCGGCCGATTCGAAACAGGTGTGCCTATCAGCAGGTCCGTCTCTCCCGAATACTTGCGCAGCAGAATAGCAAAGCAAGTGTACATTACCATAAAAAGAGTAGAATGATGTGTCTGTGAAATACTCTTCAACTTGCGTGTGAGTGCTGCGGGCACTGTAAAATGTACGGATATGCCCTCTTCACTTGGCTTTGCCGGACGTTCGCGATCGCAAGGAAGATTCAGAGAGTAGGAATGACCTTTCAACTGTTCAATCCAGTACTGTTTCTGTTTCATAAACGATGAACGGTCCAGCATCTGATTCTGCCATACGGAATAATCTATATATTGGGCCGCGAAAGCATCGAACGTCTGTAATGGCCCAGCCCCGCGGAAATATTCATAATAGGATAATAAATCACGCTGAATGATCTCTATGGATTGACCATCCGAAATAATATGGTGCATCATTAGAACAAAAATATAACGCTGCTGATCCAGCCTGAACAGTCTGAACTTGCACAATGGATCATGTGTAAAATCAAAAGGGCCATTGGCCCTCTCGATCAGTTCTGCAATATGCTGCTCTGCCTGAGCATTCGAATACATGGAGACATCCACAAATTGATAATCCGGCTTGTCATGTTCAATACATTGATAAGGTATACCTGCTTCGGCATCAATTCGAATCTGAAGCGCCTCTTGTCTCTGAACCAGCAAATGGATCGCTTGCTCGAATGCTTCAGGTTCAAATGGTCCCCGAATGTCATTCGCAAACATCATATTATAAGCCGTACTGGCTGGGTCAATCTGCTGTTGAAGCCACAGTCTTTTTTGGGCAAAAGATAACGGAAATCGATTGTCTTCACGAGATATACGCTCTATAGTTTCGGACACATTCATTTGGCTCAAAATTTGATCAACTAATTGCCTTTTATTCAGGATTGCACCGGATTTTTTCAATTAATTGTCCTCCACACGATATCCATTCGCTTCCAACAGTACATTTTCAATAACTTCAGACAACTCCTGAATGGTTGGTGCGTCAAAAATTTTGCGCAGCGGCAGATTGATGCCCATCTGTTGTCTGATGCCAGAAATAACCTGGGTGGCGATTAGAGAGTGCCCACCTAGCGCAAAGAAATTTTCGTTAATACTGATCTTCTCGCGCTTTAACACCGTTCTCCAGATTTGTGCAACAATGTGCTCCACGGAAGTCGATGGTTCTACATAGTCATCTGTTGCATCGATCAGAGCATCCGGCAAGGAATGATAGTCGATCTTACCGTTATGCAGGAGCGGCAGTTGATCCAGCTTTTGAATGAAGCCAGGAACCATATATTCAGGCAGCGCCGAAGCAATCCATTGTCTAACCTCCTGGATATCTCCCTGTGCATCCATTTCTACATAACCAGCCAGCAAAGGCTCTGTTCTCTCCAGCACCTTCACAGCTGCAAGCCGCACATGAGGATGAGTGCTTAGCGTCTTTTCAATCTCGCCAAGTTCAATCCGGTACCCTCTCAGCTTTACCTGTCGGTCAACCCTTCCGATATATTCTAATTTCCCGTCTGCAAAGTAACGGACCCGGTCTCCCGTTCTGTACATGCGCTGCTCCGGTTCATACGAATTTGCCATAAAAGCTTCAGCGTTCAGAGCCTCGTCCACATAACCGTCAGCCAGCCCTTTTCCACTAATGTATAATTCTCCGGCGACCCCTGGCGGTACCAGCCTGAGCTCCGAATCCAGAACCAGCAAACGAGTATTATGAATTGGGGAACCGATCGTTTCATACACATGATGCCTGTCACAGATATGAAAGGTGGTATCCACAGCAGCTTCAGTAGGACCATAAAGATTAATTAACTGTGCATTACTTGCCGCAAAGAAAGCCTGCTGTAAAGGAACACCCAGTCTTTCTCCACCGCTAAATACTCTGGTCAAAGGAGACGAAGCAAGCTTTTCCTGCTCCACCAAAGCCTGAAGCATCGTAGGCACAACCTGCAGCGTTGTAATGTTCTCCTTATGGATCACGTCAAGCAAGTAGTCCGGGTCCGCATGTTTCTCCGGTTCAGCCATCACAAGTCTCGCGCCAGTAGTCAGCGGTGCATAGAACTCCCAGACAGAAGCATCGAAGTTCATGGACGTTTTCTGCAATACAGCATCTGCCCCGCTCATCGGAAACTCATGATTCATCCAGTGCATATGATTGGTAATTGCCTCATGAGAGATTTTCACACCTTTAGGCCTGCCCGTGGAGCCGGATGTATACAGAATATAAGCCGTGTCTCTACCGTTCACTGTAACGGCTGGAGCATCACTCGACTCGGCAGTGATCTGTTCTCCTTCTTCCTCCAGAAATACAGGTTGTGCAAACAACGAGTTAAGCCGGTTATTGTTTTTATTTTGCAACAGTACCGTCTGGATTCGCGCATTATCACAAATGTAGGTTAAACGCTCATTCGGATAATCCGGGTCAAGAGGTACGTACGCAGCACCAGCACGAAGAACCGCTAACAACGCAATCACCAGTTCCGACGATCTTTCTATGCATACCCCAATGACATCGCCATGTTTGACGTTCCTGGTTCGATGCAAGTAATTGGCAAGCTGTCTGGACGTTTCCTGTACCTCCCGATAAGTCAGCAGCGTATGACCAAAAACAACCGCAATCTGATCCGGTGTCTTTAACGCCTGCTCGTCAATCAATTCTACAAGTGTGGAGGCCTGGTAGTGCCGAGTCTCTCCTTGAAGCAATTCACGTAACGTTTGCGTCAGTTGATCCGGCATGGAGATGGAAGCAACGCTTTCCTCCGGATTCGAATACACAAGATTACAAAGATGTGCTAGTATATCCGCCACGTAGCTGGCTTCTGTGCTCGTATATATCTCGCTATTGTAGTTTAATGTGATATCTTTGCGGTCCTCGTAATGATTCACTTTCAGGCCCAGATGTACCGGCTCAATCTCTTCAGATTGATATACGATTCGAAATGTATTACCTTCCGACTCTATAAGGCATGATGCATCACAGCTCTCAAATCCGTAGGAAAACATCTGCTGCCCCTGATCTGCTGCTCCTGAAAGTTTAAAATCGAAGTAATCCGCATATTCTGCGCTATCCTTGACCTCATTCCTTGTTCTTTGCAAAAATTCAAGGAACGTATCCTCCTCTTTCATGCCAGAGTATACAGGTACATATCTGTTCAATGGTCCGACAACGTTCTCCAGGTCTTCATCTTGCCGGCCGCGGGTATGTACGCCCACCGTAATTTCTTTTGCTTCGCCCAGCCAATGGATTGTCAGGTTCCAGCAGGCAAGCAGTACCTGATCTATTGTACTTTCAGCTTCTACAGCTATTTTGTCCAACTGCTGCCATAGCTCTGAAGACCACGAGACGGGAATACTGGCCATACTCAGCTTGCTTGCATCCCGATTCGAAGCAAGCGCGAGCTGCTTGTCATAATGGGTATATCGCTTGTGATTCCAGAAGCTTCGCTCCTCCGAATGCTCCTCACTGGTTAACAGATCATTAAGCCATTCGGATACTGCGTAATAGGGAACCTCCTCTTCCAGCAGTGATGAATCCATCTCGCCTCTGGTGAATTCGGATAAATCCTTTAGAATAATCGCAGATTCGACGTCCGAAAAATAAGGGTGAAGAGCAAGAATCAACATACTCGAACGGTCTTGACTATTAACCAACACGCTATCCAGGGTGTATTCTCCTGTCCAGTTACCCAGCTCCTGCTGTACTAGGGACGGAATATGATCTTCCTGAATCCGTTCATCTGAGAATGCAGTGCGGAATCGATATTTCGGCTCTTCTCCCACCTTTTGCAGGTATACTCCATAGTTGGGATCGGCTTCAATGGAAGTCCTGAATATACTGTATTTCTCGGCTATTCTCTTCACAGCTGCTTCAATCTGAGGATTCGTGCATTCACCTTCGATGCTTATGGCGATTACATTAGGGACAGACGATTTTAGACCGCTAAGCTGCAATTCATGCAGCCGCTTCTGTTGTGGTGAAAGGGGATAACCCAGCATTACATTTTCCATGTTTAACCCTCCTGCAGTTTTAGTGGTTTGCTGCCGTTCCAGTGCGAATCTGCTCTCCAAGCTTGCCTGGATATGTTAACGACTCACCGGTTCACCCATGGCAACCAGCACTTTGCGCTCGCCCTGATACGGATTACGTGCATGTGCGACCAGCATATTGTCCAGCATCAGGATGTCACCCTCCTGCCAAGGAAAAGCAACCGTTGCATCTTCATAAGCCTGACGAATATGTGCTGCCACAGACGGATCAATCGGGCTTCCATCCCCATAATAAGTCTGGTAGGGCAGACCCTCTTCTCCGAATTCCTCCAGCATCAGGTTGCGTACTTCCTCATTCAAGCTGCTGCTGTGCCAGAAGGCGATATGGTTGAACCACAGGTTTTCATTCGTGTCCGGATGGATAGTAATTGCGGGTCTTACCTGTTTTGTTGTCAGCGTTCCATCCTCGTTCCAGTGAAAGGACATGTTATTCTCCTGGCAGTACTGCTCAACTTCCTCCTTGGATTCGGTATGAAAAACGTACTGCCACGTTTGTCCAAATCCGCTGCCATAATTGCGGACCAGCATCCAGCCCTTTTCAGCAAATACATCCCGAATATCCGGATCAATAAGGTTATACACTTTCCGCACATCGACGATTGGCGTTTCTCCCCCCTCATCCGCCACAATCATGCTGGCAAACCAGATTTTTTTGGGCCAGGTCATCACATAGGACAGCTCATTGTGCGGTGCAATCGTTTCTTCATTCGGAAATTCCGTTGACGTATACACCTTTCCCTGGACTTGTGTTCTCGGTGTTGCTCCTTCCTTATAGCTGAGTGGCTCAGGGCAGCTCACATCGATAAAACGGTAAAAGCTCTCCGGTGTCTTCGTTTCAAATCCTCTGAACAGGATACCTCCATGCTTCAATATCTTTTCTTCAACCAGCTCTTTATTGTTCAGATACCACTGATTCAGATCAAGCCCCGCAATATTCGGTTTGATAACCAAAGGCAGTTCTTGACCCTCCGTCAGCAGCGATTGTTTGACAAGTTCCTTTTGCATGACCATCTGAGCACCTTTATCAAACTTCTTTTTCATTTTCATTCCTCCTATGATTTGATTTTGCTGAATTTCTTTTTGTTTTTACTGCTGTTCAGCAGCTCCATCTTGTAGGCATGAGAAATCACCTCCCATTCCCCTCTGATCTCCCGAAGACTGCGCGAGGAGTCTTCAGCGATCAGCTGCACAAGCGCAGCATAATCATGCAAAAATCTTTTCATCGTCGATTTGTTAAACAGTTCGGTTTTGTACTCAACAACCACATTCATCATCTGATCGGCCTCAATCAGATTTAAGGTCAGATCCCACTTGCTCTTGCCGCTGTGACCCCACAAAACTTCATTCTGGGATATATCGAGTCCCTTGATGCCGTAGGTGGTTTTCACGTCAAGAACAAACCAAGATTGAAAAAACGGAGTTAGCCCTGTCGTACGATCCGGGTTCAGAAGCTCAATCAGTTTACCGAAAGGCATCTCTTGATGGTCAAACGCCTCAAATACGGTATTTCGCACCATGATAATCTGTGCGTCCATCGATTGCTCAGGATCAATCTCCGTCTTCAGCGCGAGACTGTTAGAGAAATATCCGATCAGCTTCTGGACCTCTGCCCGATTGCGATTCGCCACTGGTGTTCCAACGACAATCTCGGTTACATCCGAGTAAAAATAGAGAAGCACCTTGTACGCTGTTAACATCGTAATGTACAGACTGGCATTGCTTTTCATCCCGGCCTGTTTGGCCCGTTCAATCCTATCGATTGGAATCTCCGAAAATAACACTTCTCCCGCATCACCCGTATCAACCTCTGGTTCCCGATCATAGGGCAGTACCTTTATGGAACGACTTGCCCCGTCCTTCAGCTGATTGCTCCAGTAATCTAGTAAAATCGGAAACTCGGACGTTAGCCATACTCCTTTTTGCCAATGTGAATAGTCAGAATATTGGATGCCGAGTTCCTCCAGATTCACATTGTCCTCTGTCAGATAAGCATTGTAGAACGTATCCATTTCACTCATAAGCACCTGCTGTGACCAGCCATCAAATATAATGTGATGGAAATTGAAATAAGCAAAATGTTTATGCTCATCGATCTGGTATAAACGGAAATAATACATGGGCCCGGTCTCCAGATTGAACTGATGCCTGGATTCTTCTTCAATGACACGCTTCAGGCTGGCCTCTGAGTCGTCTCGCAGTGAATACTGGACCTCCAATTCAAAGGGCTCGTAAGGCCGGACTCGCTGCACGGGCATGTTCTGTTCCATAACAAAATACGTTCGAAGCACATCATGTCTACGTACAATCTGGTTCAAAGCATACGTGAAGGCTTCTACGGAAAAAGCGCCTTTGAAAATGACGTGTCCGGGGATGTTATATTTGGTGCTCTTTCCCTCAAATTGCTCTACGAGCCATAGAGCCTCCTGGTTAAATGACATAGCCCCTTTCTGTTCTGGAGGAACACTTGGAATATCCTTCGAAAGCGCCACAGGCTTACCTATAATCTCGTTCAAAAATTCATCCTTGGATGGTCTTGCTGCGGTATATTTCATATCCACCCTGCCTTCCCTTCCTTCTACAAGTTGATCCAGATGTGTACATAAGGAACGAATTGTAGGGAATTTAAACATATCGTTAATGGAGAAGTCATAACCTGTCCGGGTCAATCTGGTGTAAATCTGTATCAGCTTCAGTGAATCCCCGCCGCGCTCGTAGAAATGATCCGTGACTCCGACCGTGTCCAGCTCCAGAATTTCACACCAGATCGCCGCTAACTGCTGCTCTGCCTCAGAGACTGGAGCAACTCGGAGATGGCTCTCCTCCTGCATCGAGTTCTCCATGGGCAGTGCGGAATAATCAATCTTGCCATTGATTGTGAGCGGTATCGTTGACACTTGAATCAAATGTGTCGGAACCATATATTCAGGCAAATGGGAAGCCAGGTTCTCACGGATGCTCCGCTGGGTAACGTCTGTTTCACTCACATAGTGAGCACATAATTGTTTCGCTTGCTGCTCACCTCGGACACTGACAGCAGCATCACGGATTCCTTTTATTTTCAAAAGGGCCGCCTTAATCTCGCCAAGTTCAATTCGATATCCACGAACCTTCACCTGATCGTCCGTTCGTCCGAAATATTCCATCTGTCCATCTTCTCTCAGCCTGCATACATCCCCGGTTCGATATAATCGTCTGCCAGGAAAGTCCGGATGCTCAACATATTTGGCGGCTGTCAGATCAGGTCTGTTCAAATACCCCCTCGTCACACCGTCTCCTCCGACAAACAACTCACCTTGAACACCAATGGGAACGAACTGAAGCGACCGATCAAGTACATATAACGATGTATTCTGAATAGGTTTTCCGATAGGTACATTTTCCGTCTGGTCCAACTCAGGATCAAACGTATAGATCATACAGCCAACTACCGTTTCCGTTGGGCCATATTCATTAAATATGGTCACTTCATGGCTGCTTTGCTGTGTAATGGTTCGAGCGAGTGAGGTGCTCAGATTATCCCCGCCAACAATAAACGTAGTTACATTGGAATGCTGCATCAGCTTCATATCCTGAATCAGCTGCAGATGGGCAGGCGTCAGCTTGACCAAATCTACCCGCGGATCAGATACAACCTCTGCAACCAAAGCCTTGTTCTGCGGCGAGTGGTATATCACTACAGCATTGCCTGTTATCAGAGGCGTGAAAATGGACGTAACGGTCAGGTCAAATGAAATGGACGAATACAAGGAAAAAGTGGTTTTCTTTCCTTTGACATACGTATCACTTGCCCAGCAAATATAATTGGTTAATCCTCTGTGCTCGACCAGAACTCCTTTCGGAGCTCCTGTTGAGCCCGAGGTATAGATCACATATGCAAGATCGCTGATATGAATGTCCAGATTATCTGTCGGATCAACAGGCCCGTTTATTTCCCGTAAATCTATCGTCTGAATGCTTTGCGGCAGAGCAGCCGACTGATTGACCAGTACAAATCTCGTCTGTGAGTCCTTCAAAATATGCTGAATTCGCTCTTCCGGATATTCAGGGTCAATCGGAATATAGGCACAGCCTGCTTTCATCACAGCCATAATGGCAACAACCAGCTCCATACTGTGGGAAGCCATAATACCAACCAGATCACGCTGCCGGATGCCTCTGCTGATTAGCAGAGCAGCCAGGCAATTAGCCCGGTCGTTAAGCTCTCTGTAGCTCATCTCCTGCTCACCGAGAATGAGCGCCGTTGCCGAAGGTTTGTTAACAGCCTGCTCTTCAAACAGCTGAACGACCGTACGATCATTTGGATACGCTTTCATCGTGTTATTATATTCATTCAGCATCCAGTTTCTCTCAGTCTCACTGACGAGATTGATCTGATGAATGCTCTGATCCGCATCCTTCAGAATGGTTTCCGCCATATACAGAAAGCGATCAAACAGCTGGTCTGCTTCAGATTCAGTAAACAGCTGCGTGCGATACTCGAACTGGAATACAATCTGATGTTGATTGACTTTTTCAATAATATTGATCAGCAGATCATTCGTTTCATGTCCGTTGAATTTGTTCTCAAACTGAATCTCATGACCCAGCAGTTTCTCAAATCGCTCAGGTCTGTAGACCAAGGAGATGCCAAACAATCTCTTGAGCTCTGTTAAAGAAAGTGAATCTCTTAATTCGCGAATGATTTGGTTATAAGGATACTTCTGATGACGCAGTACCTCCTTCTGTTCGTTGGAGATCATTTGAATGGATTCAAGCGCTGTTTGATCGGGATCAATTCCGATTCGAACAGGCACCGTTGTGGCAAACATGCCTATCGTTTCCTTGTCTGTTCTGCTCGTGCGGTTAGCGTAATTGGTTCCGACTACCAGGTCGGTACAATGAGTGATTTTGTGTATCAGGATCGCCAGAGTTGAGAGAAAAAAGGTAAATATGCTGACATTGTTCAAATGACAGAACTCTTGCAAACGTACATACATCGAGTGGTCCATATAACGTATTTTTCTGTTGGCTGCGGTATTGGTAAGAAGGGGATTGTGCGGCTTGAGCTCTGTCCATTCAGGCATGGTTCGAAATTTCTCTTTCCAGAAAATGCGGTCTTTCGCATAACGCTTGGAAGCGAGATATTGTCGTTCACTCTCCAGATAGCTGGTATAGTCATCAAATGGAGGCGAGCTGCATGTCCTGTCTGATCGGCCCGGTTGCAACTGAGCATAATAAATTGCCGTAATTTCGTTAATCAATTGAATAAAGCTGAGACCATCACATATGATGTGGTGGGCTTGAACTATGTATCCATACTCACCTTCTCCTTCATAGGCATAGAACTGAATCAGATGCTCACTATGAAGATGAATGGGATGCCTGTCCACATAATCAGTCCACGTCTCGTTATCGCGAAGAGAGAAGGAATCGATTCTAGGGATCTTTCTGAATTCGTACGGTGGTATATATTGCTTATTCTCGCCTTGATCCAGCACAATTCGAGTTCTCAGCAGCTGTCTTTGCTCAAGTATGAGGTTGATCGAACGTTCCAGCAAGGTAAAATCTAAAGGTTCGGGTATGCTTATCTTAGCTGTAATCATCCATACATCTGAATTCGGATATAACATTTCCATATACCATATTCTTTGCTGATGCTCTGTTAAAGGATGCAGATCGAAGCATACATTTACCATTTAATTCTCCTTTTTTATATAATTTATAACAAAATAAGTTAATAACAACTTATCATTCCACAAAGATTTTATCAATCATTATTTTAGCTTATTTTCCAACATTTTCACGTATATTCCGACATCTACAACACTTCGTTCAAGCAATGTACCTTGGATCAATGCCCTTCTCGATAGACAAAAAAACAGCCGGATTCACGAAGTATCCTGCTGTTGAATGGAAGTATGATGTTATGCCTCATATTCAAGGCTTTATTCATCTCTGACTCCTCTCTACATTCTCCTTCACCCTGAATTCAACGATCTGGCGTATCAAATCCTCTGGCAGCGGCTCATCGAGCGGAAACTGCACAGACCCCTTTGCTCCCTTGAACCTGGAGAGCTGTTCCTTGAATGCCAATATACCGCTAGCTGCAGGATAAAACCCGATATGTTTCGTATATGCGGCAAAATGAACCAGATTCCCATGCTGTGCATATGTCGGCATCTTGTAACTGATCTTTTCTTCGGCAAGCGGAGCTGCCTCCCGAATCATCTGCCGCAGCCTCTGCAATTTTAACTGCACATCTGCCGGAAATGCGGCGATATATTCGTCCACCAGCGCCGAATGCTGCCCATTTTGATTCATCTTGCTCTCCTTTCTGCCACGTGCAAATTCTTGTAAAAAAGACACTCGCCTGAGTGCCTTCATACTGGTATAATTTAATATGTACAGCCAATTTGTGGTGGGTATCGATCATCTCCTGAGAAAGGAGGTGATCATATGAACTTCACTTTCAACGACGTACTTGTGTTCGCAATGTTCATTCTTGCATTGTTAACTTACATTGATCGTAGAAAGAAGTGACCCGCCACAGGTTGCTCGCCAGGTTGCGGGTCACTTCAGTCGCATAAACACCACTCTGAGGTGATCACACCACAAAATGCTGTGCAGGAGTAGCCATTGGCGTGGCTACTCTTATTTTGTCTTACTTTCATTTTATTAAACATCTGTGGAACTTACAACCATATTATTTGTTGAATCATGCATTCAATATGAAGAGCCATAGTATTCACTTGGTTAATCTATAGCATCATCGCTCGTCCATTGCGCATCAGATAATCTTCTTTTTCCTTGTAATCCGGCATTATACTGCCTACCCGCCGCCAGAACGAGCGGTCATGATTCATATGATGAATATGGCACAGCTCATGGATTATAACGTAATCCATTACCTCTGGCGGTGCCATGGCAAGGCGGTAATTAAACGTCAGTTTTTTGTCCCAGCTGCAGCTGCCCCATTTCGTGGGAGAGTCTACGATCTCAATGGACTTCGGCTTCACCTTCAGCTCCTGCTGATAACGTGTAATTCTCTGCCCGATCATACGTTTACATTCGGCAAAATAAAACTTTTTCAGATTCGCACGCAGCTCTTCTTCAGTAAGTCCCTCTACCGGGATCAGTTCATGCAGGGCATGAGCCTTGCCATATAGCAGAAATGTCCCTCTGCCCTCTTTCTCGTATTCCTTGGCCTGGGGACCATCCAGCACCTGCTGCATTCGGGCCGATTTCTCTATAATCTCTGGACCATGCTGCATGACCAGCTGCCGAAGTTCCTCCTCACTCGTACCGTTTGGTGCTTTAATCGTGACCAGATAAGGCAAATCCATCGTGATGGAGGCCTTTTTTCGTTTGCTGAATTCGATATGACACTTCACCTGTTGTCCCTGAATCTCGATCGTAATCATGTTGTACTCCATTTCTATGAATTGAGCTGCTCTGTTCTACAGACTGTATACCATAATACTAACCAGGATAAGAATACTGCTCTATCATTTTAATTGAATTTTTATGCATATATTTGTATTATTATAAATTATATTATTCGAAGGAGGTCAAAGCACATGCAGATGACCAAGTCCACATATCGCCAGATTGAAGAATTAACGCTTAATCACTGGCAGCCTTTATCCACATCATTATATGACGGGTGGGTGCTGCGTTTTGCCAACGGGTATTCGAAACGTGCCAACTCCGTGCAGCCGATCTACACTTCTACACTGAATGTGCATGAGAAAATTATAACATGTGAGAACATCTATAACTCCAATCAGTTAAGCACCATTTTTAAAATCACACCCTTTGTCCAGCCTGAGAATATAGACGAGCTGCTGCAGCATCGAGGTTATACGGTCGTTGATCGAACGATTGTACAGCTTCGTAATCTGGATGACCTGAAAACTCCCGAGCCTGTGGACATCCACATCGCCGAGCAGCTGACAGACGAATGGCTGCATCACTTGTGTCGATTCGGTTCGGTAAACGAGGAATCGCGGAAAACGATGACACAGATGCTGCGGAATGTCCGTGCACATACGTGCTTTATTAGCTTGTCCATTGAGGGTCAGGTCGCGGCTTGTGGTCTTGGTGTGCTTGAACGGGGAGTCATTGGACTGCATGATATCATCACTTATGCTGCATACCGCAACCGGGGTCTGGCAGAACAGATGATTCTGCATCTGCTGCATTGGGGTAAACAGCGCGGTGCACAGTCAAGCTATTTGCAAGTGGTCGCAGATAATGCTCCTGCGCGCAGATTATATGAAAAATTGGGATATACCGATGCCTATATGTACTGGTACCGGGTCCAGAAATATACGAAGTAACGCTCCGCTCTGCCAGCTGGCTGCAAGAACGGCCCTCTCTTATAAAACAAGAAAGGACCGTTTTTAATTCCATTTTTACGATAGTCACAAATCATATTTTATCTGTTCAGGTTGCGCTCCAATTGTCTCTCGATTCCCAAACGATCAATCTGAATCCAATACTCCGCAATTTGTTCATTCTCCACCCGATAGACCGCACTCGCGATCTCGACCACCGGGAGTCCTGTTGGGCTGTAGTGATCCACCTGTCCCGTATGAGTACCTGTTTGCTTCCAGCGCACATACACTTTGCTGCCTTGTGTGATCATCTCCTGTATCTCCAGCGTAAACGACCCGTATGCTTCGATCATCTCACGCACATGCTCCGCATAATCGGAAGGTGTTCGCTTGACCGTGACTTCTTCCTCGGATATCACTTGATGAGCCAGCACCTGTTCTGCCATCACCTGGCTTGCATAATCCGGATTCCGGCCTGATCGGACCTCTTCAAAAAATGCTCTGACAATCTGCTCTGCATTCATGTACGGCTCCCCTTCCAACGTTATTCTCCATTGATGAACGCATCAACGATGATTGAACTATTTTAGCATAGGTTTAACATGAGAACGTTGATCCTTTCTACCTAGGATAAGTTGAACTAAAGATTTTACACTATCCACTCCGATGACAGAATAACCTGGAGAGTAGCTGTTATCCCCAGATTTTTTCTATTTCTTTTTCTAAAGGGGAAAATCAGGTGATAAAGGCGAAGCTTATGCTTTCGATGTAGCTTTCTTTCAGAAAGCTTTTAGCTCCGCTTTTTCAGGTTTTTTCTGTCCTCTCCGTTCACGTGTAAATGAATAGTTCAACTTATATAGTTATAGGTCTTTACACCCTTCTATTTCCTTGACAATAAGCCTGTATGACCATACACTAGCAATGAATATCAGGAAATTAATAGGAGGTTTAAGGGGTAAGAGGATTGACAACGAGTTTTAACCAGAAAAATAGAAAGTGGTGTACCATGAAACGATTATTAGCAATAATGTTTGCACTAACATTGCTGCTGGCCGGATGCCAGAGCAGTGAGCAGGAGAGCAGTAATCCCGACAGCAATCCGACGGAACCGAAGCAGGGCTCCAGCATTTTAAGTCTGAAAGAAAAGTATGGCACAGCTTCCGAAAAAGCAATCATGCCGATGTACAATGTGGAACAGGATGAAGAATTTACGTTTAAGTTTAAAGGTGATCTGAACAAGATAGATTATTACTCCAATGAAATCATTTCAGTACATACCGACATTAAAGGCCTTAAAGCCAGTAGAGTACGGTGGTTGATAGATTACAAGGATAATAGTGTTTCAGTAAGACCTATGGGCTGGGGGGTTCTAAGTTCCGATTCCATGCGCACAAAAGGAAACAGCAGTTGGGGCGGCGCTCCGATCTATTATATTCGTCTGAACTATGATCCGGATGCAGAGAATCCCACTTTGCTTGACGAGCCTATCATTATCCCTTTTACTGTAAAATCGGAGCTTCCGGTGCCTAAACTGAGATATGAGATTGACAAAGACAGACGGTTCAAGCTGGTCTGGGATAAGGTTGAGGGTGCGACCGGTTACAAGATATATCACCGTTTAGATTTTCGAGGTAATATTTTTGATAATACTAATCTCCCTCTTGCAGGGGCAGAGCGCGCTTATGATGACAGCACTCCACTATTTATCACAACGACAACCGAAACGACCTTTAATGATTTTATGAAGGATGGGCGTGGCGGACTGGGATTTTATGATGATATCATTACATCGCATCAAAATCTCGGACTTAAAGGAGAATACTACGTTACCGCAATCGGGAACGGCAAAGAATCAAATTTCAGTAATGGAGTAGCTACTGCCCCACTAGCAGCCCAATTACCATCTGCTACGAAAGAGCAACTCTATTTAAACAAATTAAAAGACGTGAACGAGCTACCTCAAAAAATCACGGTGGAGTACAATGACGGCTCCCTGGCCCGTGAAACGCTTGTCTATGATACGGCGAATGTTGAAATTTCACCGTACAATGAAACCGCCATTCCTTTCCATGTCAAAGGAACAGCACTTAAAAGTTACGTCCGTGTAGAGAATGTGACCCAGGAGGATCTGGATAAACTTGCACAGCAGCGTGTGGCCGATTCCAGCAACGGATTCGTTGAACCCAAAAACGACACACCATATGTGCCTGCACCAGATGTACCAACGATTATCAATAATGACATACCACCAGCAAAAACAGTAGAAGAAAATGAAGAAAATACCGACACTTCAGCGAATGCCACAACAGAGGCTACAGACGGTACCAACGAAGAAGCAACCGATGCAGTAACGACTAGCGATTCTACAAGTGATCCTTCGAATGAAACAGCTGCTCCAGAGCCAGCTGTCGAGGAGAACCTAATAGATGAGCAAAAATCCAATACCGAGCAGCAGGTGGAGCAGGGGAATCAGGAGACTGTGCCTGAACCGGCTACAGGGGATGCATTCATTAACGCAGATTCAGCCCTGGAAGAAGTTTTAGCTAAAAATATGATTGCCGCTCAGGACAGCATCTCACTAAAGGCTTTCCCTGAAGCACAGAATTTCACCACACTCTCGGATGTTGTTTTGAAGGTGATGTACCAGAATCCGCTCATTCTTGGCGTAGAAGGATTCGAGTACAACTATGGCACACTCACCCTGTCCATCCATTACAAAGAGTCGGCTGCCGATATTCAGCGTAAACAGAATGAGATTATTGCCAAAGGCAAAGAGGTTGTTGCTTCAATCATCAAACAAGGCATGAGCGATGATGAGAAACGCAAAGCTATCTACGATTATTTGAACGACAATGCAAAATACGATGACGCTGCTCTGAAAAACGCAGAGCAAAACAACTTTAAAAACGTGGATGCACAGTTCAACGATTCCTTCACAACATACGGCATTCTCGTCAAGGGTGTAGGTGTGTGTGCAAGTTATGCTTCGGTATACAAGCTGCTCTCGGACCTGTCCGGGCTGGAAAGCATCGTCGTTACGGGAACCTCCAGCGGTGTACCGCATGCATGGAACAAGGTGAAAATCGGAAACGAGTGGTTACATGTGGATGCAACCAATAACCTGACGAACTCCGGCATTCCTTATTTCCTGTACAATGCCAATGATGAGACAGCTGTCAGTCAAAAAACGGTAGCAGACAAGGACTACTGGCTCGATTCCGAGCTGGATCAGTTCAAGGGTGATAGTGATGCCAACGATTATTATGTACAGAACGACCTTGAAGTCGATTCCATTAGCGAGTACAAGAACAAAGCCGAGACACATCTGAAAAAAGGCGAGACCTCTGTCATTCTTCGTTTTGCCTCACCGGTTGACTCCGATGAATTGATGACAGCAGCAGGTGAAGCATTGACTGCGGTGAATGAAGCCCTGCTGGATAACGCGCAGCTTGCTACCTTGGGAAGCTATGTATTATTGGAAACAAAGTCAGAGCAGAAATAAAGAGCACACTCAATCTTCATAAACATCATAATGTCTGGAGCATAGCTCGGGACATGCAAAAGGGACAAAGCAGCGCAACAACTGCTTTGTCCCTTTTTTTACAATAAAAATATCACGTAACAAGCCGAAAAGTTGAGGGGCTGCCAACAGCCAATCCCATCCATCATCCCGTGAATGAATCCTTATGGACTAACCGTGCCTCCATTGGCATTCAGGGTCTCCCCGCTCACATAGCTGGATTCCTGACTTGCCAGAAATACATATGCCGGAGCCATCTCGGCAGGCTGTCCTGCCCGGCCCAGTGGAGTGTTGCTGCCGAAATCAGCCAGCTTCTCCACAGGCTGTCCACCAACAACCTGCAAAGGGGTCCAGACGGGTCCCGGCGCAACAACATTCACCCGAATGCCTTTGCTGCCCACCTGCTGTGCGAGCGCTTTGCTGAAGGTATTGATCGAAGCCTTGGTCGTGGCATAATCCAGCAGAATCGGGGATGGCTTATACGCTTGAATCGACGATGTATTGATAATCGAACCGCCTGCCTTCATATGTTTCACCGCTGCCTTGCAGAGCCAGAACATGGAATACACATTGGTTTTGAACGTGGCATCAAATTGCTCTGTGGTCAGGTCAGCGATCTGCTCCACAAACTGCTGTTTGCCTGCAACGTTAGCGAGAATGTCGATGCCGCCCAGCTCTTTTACCGCAGTTTCAATCAGCTGCTCACAGTATTTCTCGTCCTTCAGATCACCCGGAACAGCAACTGCTTTGCGGCCAGCTTCCTCGATCAGCTGCACAACCTCTTTCGCATCTGCTTCCTCTTCCGGCAGGTAGGAGAGCACCACATCGGCCCCTTCACGTGCAAAGGCAATTGCCGCCGCCCGGCCGATGCCGCTATCTGCCCCGGTCACTACGGCTTTACGGCCAGTTAGTCGGCCGCTGCCTTGATAACTTTTTTCACCGCAATCGGGTACTGGCGTCATCTTACGCTGCAATCCTGGCTCCTCCTGCTGTTGTTTCCATGCTGAAGTGGCCTTTGGATATTGTGTCGTTGGATCTTGAATGGTGTGCTGGTCCTGTTTTGCCATATTCAATTCCTCCTCGATTCTTGTTATGTGTTATGCATTTCATCTGTTCATCTGTGTAAAGGTTCTCTCTTTCCTTTGTAACCGAGATGCCCGTGATTTAAACTGCACAAAAAAACACTCCAGGAACGCATTGGACTTTGGACAGGTCCTTCAATACGATTCCAGGAGTGTATCTTGGCCGCAGTACAGGCGGCTTTTATTATATTAGCAAACGGTCTTGTTAAGGTGTTACCTTCTCATGCTGTGACTTGGCCCGTCATTATTAGTTGGGGTCATTCCCCTTCGATTGCCGGCTTCCGATGCCAAATATATAATAACCAACAACTACAAGAGCCATGAACGATGCACCGACAATCAGCGGCAGGCGTGTGTCCGGGTTAAAGGCCATACCGAAAATAACCAGAACAAGGTACACAATAATAATATAGTTGCTGATCGGGAACCATTTGGATCTGAAATTGTGCTCCGCCAGCCCCTTTCCCCAGCGCTTTCTGAATTTGAACTGGCTGAACGCCAGTGCAAACCAGGGCACCATCCCCGGCAGCACACTTGCACTGTAAATATACAGGAACAGCTTCGAATCCGGCATCAGATAGTTAAGAATAACCCCGATCAGAAGCAGCGAGATGGTTACAACAATACTGTTGCGGGGAACCCCGCCTTTGGAAAGTTTTTTGAAAAAGGCAGGTGCCTGCCCATTCTCCGCAAGGGTATATAACATTCTGCCCGCACTGTAGATTCCGCTGTTGCACCCCGACATCGCCGCTGTCAGTACGACGAAGTTAATAATGCCTGCGGCAGCAACAATCCCCACTTTGGCAAACGTAAGCACGAATGGACTTCCGGTCTCACCGACCTCGTTCCATGGATACAGCGTAACAATGACAAAAATCGCGCCAACATAGAAAATGAGAATACGCCATACGATGTTTTTAATCGCTTTGCGCAGGGTGTGTTTCGGGTTTTCCGCTTCACCTGCTGTGATCCCGACCATCTCAACCCCTTGATACGCCGCGGTCACAATACATAATGCGAACAGGAAACCTTTAATTCCTCCAGGGAAAAAGCCCCCGTGATTTACAAGATTGGACAAGCCGATCGGCTGTCCTCCGTTGCCCCATCCGAAGAAGATCAGACCCGTACCGATCACAATCATCACCACAATGGCCGTTACCTTAATCAAAGCAAACCAGAACTCGAATTCCCCGTAAAACTTTACCGCTGCCAGATTCGCGGCTGCAATGATCAGCACCCCCGCAAGCGCCGGTAGCCACTGGGGAATATCCGGGAACCAGTACCCAACGTATATCCCGATTGCCGTGACTTCGGCCATGCCTACCGTAACCCATAGAAACCAGTAACTCCAGGCCGTGAGGAACCCGGCAAGCGGGCTGATATATTTGTGGGCAAACGTCGCAAATGAACCCGTGACCGGCTCCTGAATCAACATTTCCCCCATAATACGCATAATAAAAAAGATAATGATACCGGCCATTAAATAGGCCAGCAATACGGATGGACCTGCCCATTTGATCGTGCTTGCCGATCCCATGAACAACCCGACACCGATCGTACCGCCAAGTGCAATCAGCTCAACGTGACGAGGCTTTAACCCGCGTGATAATTCTTTTGATTCCAAGTGATTCTCCCCTTTTCTGAAATACAGCTTACTGTCTCCAACCCGTTTCAATTTCATTCACATTAACGCAATGCAGAATTGCTTCACCAAATTGTACGAGATGTACGCCGGAAATACAATATGGAATGTGAGGAAGAGAAATTCGGTCGCCTTACTGGAAACTTTCCAACTGGAGTGACGTATTGATATTCAATGCCCTTAGAGATTTAATGGGAGGTTTGCCTTATGCACATCGAACAAGTTGAATTATTCGTTTCCAACACGGCGATGATCAAGAAAGCATTCAAATGGCAGCATACTGCGATGCATCGCATGGCTGCTCTTCTCTACGCTGCGGAGAATAGAACCGCAGATGTGGAAGCGATTCGCCAAAGCAATGAGTTAATCAAACAGGAAACCAAACGATTCTCCGCATTTCGAGGTCACTCTGCCTTTGTCATCGCGGCCATGCTTTCTCTGACTAGCGATGGACCTGCCAAGCTGCAGGATACTTTTCATGTTTATGATCTCATGAAAGGAATAAAGTTTCGCACTTCTGATTATTTAGTGATAGCCGCTTATCAGATTGCTACTCAGGCTGAACCAGAGCAATTCCAATTTGTGGTGGAACGGGCCAAATCGTTCTACGACCGGATGAAAGCGGAGCATCCCTTCCTGACTGGACGCGATGATTACATTTTCACAGCCATGTTAGCCTTATCCGAACTGGAGCTGGATTTTACAGTGACACGTATGGAGCAGCTGTATCAGGACTTAAAACCATGCTTCTCCGCCGGAAACGCCCTGCAATCCTTAACACAGATCCTGGTTATGGGAGAGGATTACTCTGAGGTCAGTGCGCGTGTAATAGCCTTGAGTGATGCCTTCCGCGCAAGAAAGCTTCGGATGGATAAACTGTACACCTTGCCTTCTCTTGGACTTTTGTCGCTATTATCTGCTGATCCAGAAGCGCTGGCAGATGATGTAGTGAATACATATCAATGGTTGCGAGAGCAGAAGGGGTTCGGGGCGTGGTCCATCACCAAACAGGAGCTGCTACTCTTCTCGTCTGCTCTGACTATACTTGAACATGTGGAGCATCTGCGCAAGGATGTGCTTACAACATCGATGTCAACAACGATTACACACATGATCATTGCGCAGCAAGCCGCCATGACCGCGGCCATTGCAGCCTCAGCAGCTTCTACGGCTTCCCAGTCATCCAACTGACCGCCTGCGATAACAACCGAAGCATGGCTCTGTAAAGCTGTTATATACCAAAACGAGTACGCAGAATAAGGTTTGCGTACTCGTTCTTTACCATTTTTAAACTCGTTATTTCACAATCCTCGTCTCCCGAAACTCCTCGACGAAGTCATTCAACCAATCGACACCATAATCCAGTGCTCCCATATCACTCTCGATAAAGGCGACATCCAGCCCCATAACCCAGAAGCGGCGAGCGATGATAAACAAATCAACCGCCTGCTCATCTGCGTCTGTGAAGCTCCGAACGGAGCGATACCCTTTCATGAGCGCTTCCCACAGCCGCTGCTTCTGCTCTGCATCACCGGATTGACGCTTGCGAATTTTCACCTGGGCCAGATCATATGCGCGCCAGCCCGGCGCTGCCCACTCGAAGTCATAATGAATGAAGCGCTTCTGTTGTTGAAACACATTGTTGTTTCCATGCATATCGCCATGACATAAACCGTAATCAAGCCCACTACCCGAGGCGGTCTGAATTTGGTCTTTTAACGTATTTGCAAATGCTCGTAAAAAAGCTGCTTCTTCATGGCTTTCTCCGATGTAGCGAATAATCCGCTCCAAAGGCTCATCGATGAGAAACTTCGTATCCAGCTCAAAACGGGAATGATCCCGCCCGGAACCAGGCTTGATCTGGTCCATCGCCCGGTGTAATTCAGCAGCAGATTGGCCAAAGGCATAACAGGAAGCCTCGTCCTCCAGATTTTTTTCCACACCCTCAATGTAATGGAACATAACCGCCGCACGTTTGCCTTCAGCTGCGTCAATCATGATGCAGCCACTCTGATCTTTTGCACGGATATATTCACCAATTCCCGTATATGTGCTCGTCTTCAGGCCTTCCTGCAGCTCAGTCAGCACATCCAGCTCATAACGAACATCCGCTTCCGTCACCTGGATGCGATAGATACGTAACATAAACGTTCCTTCACTCGTCCGAACCCGATAAGTGTCATTTAATCCTCTTAGCCAAAATGTACATTCTTCCCATGTTCCAATATCATAGTGTCCCTGTAATGCCCACCTCAGGTAGGCTGGACTCAATACTGAACGCACAGCAGTCGGTTGATTAAACATCGTTAAGCCCCTTCCTGTATGATTCATGTGTAATACACTGAATATATACCATACAGGAATATATTGGAACATTAATTATGAGCTTGCTTTAGCAGCAACATGTTTCCACTTTGGCTGCTGATTCGGCTCCGTGCCTGCGCTCGACAAGGCCGCACATTCCCGAAATGCAAAATGCTTGCAGCCCTTGCATTTATCTTGATTCAGATGCTGTAACGCATAATTGATTGCTTCCCCGGTATGCTCGAATCGATGAGCTGGATTAATCCGCTCCAGCAAACCTGTGCGTTTGAGCATTTCAAGCGGCTGCTCTTGAATGCCTGATAGCAGTACAATACCGCCTGATCGTTCAAAATGCTTGATCAAACTCGCCAGATTCGCCTCGCCTGTCGTATCCATAAACGGAACCTTTCCCATACGCAGCAGCAGCATGCCCGGACGCTCTGAGAGCGAATCCATCACCGATTTTTCAAACATATCCGCCGCACCAAAAAATAACGGGCCTTCAATCGTGTACAGACTGATCTGTGGACAATCATGCCCTTCCTGTACCATGTGAGCCATCACCTTCTCATGTTTGTGATCGGGATCAGGCAGCACCTTGGCCACCTTCAGCATCTCGCTCATACGTTTGACAAACAGAATGACGGCCATAATCAAACCAATCTCAACCGCTGTCGTGAGGCTTGTAAATACAGTAAGCAGGAAGGTCAGAAGCAGCACGAGTGAATCACCTGTTCTGGTTCGCAGTACATGGGCGAAGGATTTCCGTTCACTCATATTCCATGCCACCAGCATAAGTACAGGTGCCATACTCGCTAACGGAATATGGGAAGCATACGGGGCGAACAGAATCAGGACAAGCAGTACAACCAACCCGTGAATTACACCTGACAAAGGAGATACCGCGCCGGATTTAATATTTGTTGCTGTACGTGCAATCGCTCCCGTGGCGGGAATACCACCAAACAGCGGGGTAACAAGGTTGGCTACCCCCTGACCAATTAACTCCCGGTTGCTGTTATGACGGCTGCCTGTCATACCATCAGCAACCACTGCGGATAACAGGGATTCAATTCCGCCAAGCATCGCAATGACAAAAGCAGGCTGCAGCAGATTGATAATTCGCTCCCATGTGATCTCTGGCAGGTGGAACCCGGGCAATGTACCGGGAATCATACCAAAGGACGAACCAATCGTAGCGACCTGACCTTTAAAGAAGATGGCCGCGACGACTGTAGACAAGATCAGACCAAGCAGCGAAGCAGGCACTTTGGGCGCAAATTTCGGCACAAGCAGAAGAACAGCCAGGCACACCCCCGCTGTCAGCAAACTGTATATATTCATTGTACCGATGTGAATTCCGATCTCTTTCATATTGGAGTAAAAGTCCTCATGCTTCGTAACCCCGGTAAGCCCCAGCACGTTAACAATCTGACCGCTAAAGATCAGAACAGCGATGCCCGCTGTAAATCCAATGGTCACGGGTCTCGGAATAAATTTGATCAGGGCTCCCAGCCGGAACACACCCATAACAATAAGCATCAGCCCGGCCATCATACCGGCAATAAGCAAATTCTCATAACCATACTGCATCACAATGGCAAAAAGGATGGGAATAAACGCCCCTGTCGGACCGCCAATCTGAAATTTGGAACCGCCCAGCAGTGAAATTAAAATACCTGCAATAATGGTGGTATACAATCCATATTCCGGCTTCACACCAGAGGCAATAGCAAAAGCCATGCCAAGCGGAATGGCTATAATCCCTACAATCAGCCCCGATATTAGATCCTTGCGAAGATCGGCTATTCGATAACCCGCATATCTTCCGATGCCTTTCATTTTTCATAACCTTCTTTTCTTCATATATTTGAATATTTGAATATATATTGAACACTACTCCCTGATATATGCTCTGTCAACCGAAAATATCACGCATTTCACATCATACGGCTTTCCTTTAATCAAACAAAAAAACAAGAGACTCCGGTCCAGGCCAGCAGTTGCTCTTGTTTTCCGTGTCAGCTGTCTTTGCGCATATCCTCCAGCATTGATATGGCATCGACCAGATGATTGTCAAAAATTTGTTTGGCAACCACCAGCAGGTCTTTAATCAGCGGATCACGCAAGGAGTAAGTGACTGTTGTGCCCTCCTTCATGCCTTGAACCACATTTTTACTGCGCAGCACGGCCAGCTGCTGAGAGACAGCCGAACCTTCCGATCCGAGAATGCTCTGCAGCTCATTAACGTTTTTATCCCCTTCACTCAGCAGCTCCAGAATGCGGATACGCATCGGATGTGCCAGTGCCTTGAAAAAATCAGCTTTGAACTGCTGTACGCTCTGATTCATACCCTTTGCTCCTTCAATCGCTCTATCACGCTGTCCATATCATAACATATCCCGTGCTCCAGCTTCACTCCAGACTGAACAAGCCCCTCTGTTCATTCAAGAGGATCGTCATCACAAACAGGGTTGACCTTGAAGTGTACTTCAAGCTTTATACTTTATTTAATCCCTGCATCTAATATATTCTAATTTCATCAGGAAGGAACGTGAAACAGACATGAGCCTTTATATTCATAACAAAAAACGCTCTGTTACGAGCTACATATTTGAGAAATATATCGCAACATTAAATACCAAAAAAAATCTGTCTACAAGAGAACTTACCCGGAAACACCTGGAGCATATGGGCATGGAAAATACCAAACCTTATCAGATGGGAAAAGTAAAACTGGCCTCCCCTTTAACAGAGCATATTTATGAGGACATTCAAGTATTTACACTAAATGACCAGCACTCCCGCGCACAAAAGGTCATTCTATATATCCATGGAGGAGCTCATACACATCAGCCATTATCTCTGCACTGGAAGTTCATGGACCGTATGGCGCAGGCTCTGCATGCCAAAGTGATTGCTCCAATCTATCCGAAAGTGCCACATTATAATTACCAGCATACGTATCCCAAACTGCTTCAACTATATCGCGACATTCTGGGTTCCGTAGACCATCCGGCACAGATAACCATTATGGGTGATTCCGCTGGCGGCAACATCTCTCTTGGCTTGGCCCATTATGTAAACATGCATGATCTGCCTCAGCCTAAAGATATCATTCTGTTATCGCCTTGTGTAGATATGGTGCTGGACAACCCGGTGATCTTTGATTATGAAACTCGCGACCCGATGCTGGCTGTAGAAGGCTACGATGTCATTCGCCGAATCTGGGCAGCCGATAAACCGCTGCATGATCCATTAATCAGCCCCATCTATGGCAACTTTAATGGTTTGGGCAAGATCAGTATCTTTATTGGTACGCATGAAGGTTTGTTTCCTGACAATATGAAACTGGACAAGCTGCTTACAGATCAAAGGATTGAGCATCATACGTATGTTTATCCCAAAATGAACCATGTATTCGTTTTATATCCTATCCCTGAGGCACGAGATGCCCAGCGCAAAATAATCAATATCATTAATACTACAGCACCTGAATACGAAACAATCTCGAATCAGTCGTAATCAGCAAACTAAACGGAAGAATGACTGTTACTGCTGCTGAAAATGCCTATAACATCCGACCAAAGCCTCCCGCTGCTTCTGTGCCCGATATGATATGATGAAAAGGCAAATATACCATTTTGTGCAAGGGAGAGGTAAGCATGAGCAACTCATCAGAGTTTTCGCCCGCTGGCGTTCCTATTCTTCGTCATAAGCAGCATGAACGTGAGTGGCAATCTACTTCTTATGTAGAAGAAGAATGGCTGAAACGGATAGAACAACACGCTGACAAATATCTCGGTGAAGCCGAATCGGTATTCCATGAACTGGTGTCAGACAAGGTGCACATCGATGTTCATATGGTCCGTCCTACGCCGGAACGCAATTATTATACGTTGTATACAACCGGTATGAGTGCTTTGCCTATGAACACACCTGAAGATGCACAGGAATACGAGTATGCAGAGCTGATGATCTGTTTGCCGCCAGATTGGCCTTTGTTGCAGGAGGAACTGGAGAATTCGGAAAACTACTGGCCAATACGCTGGTTGAAAACGATGGCTCGTCTGCCGCATGACTACGATACCTGGCTGAGCTGGGGGCATACTGTACCGAATGGTGATCCCGCGCTACCGCTCTCCGGCAACACAGACATGTGTGCCTTTATCGTGCTGCCTCCGCTTGAGGTGCATGAAGATTTTCTGACGCTGGATATGGAGGACAGACAAACTGTGCACTTTTATGCGATCCTGCCCATCTATCTGGAAGAGCTTGAGCATAAGCTGGAGTATGGCTTGGATGCTCTGCTTGACCAATTCGAAACACATCATGTGAATGAAATACTGGATTTAAACAGGGTCAATACATGTGCTGATGTTTAAGTTAAAGCATTAGATAATTCTTCGCAGGAGAATTCCTCGTCCCAAGCATCCAGGTTGATAACCTTCCCCTGAAAACTTTAATGTTACAGACATAATGAAACGGCCTTTCTCCATTAATTCAGGAGCAAGGCCGTGTCCCCAGATAATACGCTTTACCATCTTTATTGAAGAAAATCGTTGGATCAATACCTTCCCCTCATTCAATAAAATAAGGACCAGACTACAGCCCCATTAAATTTCCGCCATGGGGTACTGGATATATAAATGGTATAACCTGAAGTTATACCCATATGAAAATTAAACAATTTTGCATATCCGATTTCCCTACTATACTTTGTTTATTGAATGGTGATGTAATTGGTGCCAAACCATATCAAGAATGTGCTGACTATATGAAAAAAGATACAATTTTCTAATCAATGCAGCATCCTTAAATCTGACAAATTGTAAATGCTCGTAATAATGATCTTTAATCATTAAAGAAGGAAGATAAGTGATACCATAGCCCTTTATAACGTAGTCAATAATGATTGTATAGGGAACAGAAATTACTTTCTTAGGACGGATCTCCTTCTCTTCAATAAATGATTCAATATTGTTATAGAGACGGCTTTCTTTTGGTGGCAACACTTGTGGATATTTTAAACAATCCTGTAGAGTAACCGCTTTGCTTTTTGTTAAAGGATGTCCTTTGGGGACCACAATTTGAAATTCTTCTTCATAGAGAAATTTCGAGAAAAGCCCTGTGTGGTTTGGATAGTCTTGTACAATTGCCGCGTCAATTTTTCCTGATTCAAGCATTGTAATAAATTCAAAACATTCTTCCTTAGTTATCGTAAGTTCAATAGGAATTTCTCCTTCTAATTCTGGAAGATAATACGTTGCTAAAAAAGGAGAAACACCAAAGCGAATTTTTTCAATTTTACGATGCTCATTCATCTTGTTCCTTAAAGTATGCACAATTGGATGAATGTCCTCGAAAAGATTCCTTCCATGATCTGTGAGTGACATCCCTTGATGAGAGCGAATAAAGAGTCTATAGCCAAGCTCTTTCTCAAAAAGTTGAATCTGTTTACTTAGAGCTGGCTGGGTTATGTGGAGATGGTGTGCAGCACGACTGAGTGAGCCATGTTCTGCTACTGCAATGAAATATTCAATTGTTCTAAAACTCAATATATACACTCCTTTAGAAATGAGGTTCCATCGATGACATATTATATTATACTTCTCATTTCCATTTTATTCGAAGTGATCGGCGTGGTATTTTTGAATCTTACCAATGGATTTACAGTGCTAATCCCAACACTTTTAGCCATTTTCTTTTACTCTTCATCCATCGCGATATATATTTTATTAACTGCCAATCGAGAAGTAGGTATTGTGAACGCAGTTTTCGCTGGAACAGGTACAGCCTTAGTTACCCTAATGGGAATTTTATTTTTCAACGAATCCGTATCAGCATTAAAGTTGTTAGGTATTGCGTTAATTATCGGTGGTTCAATTGCAATCAATGTAAAGCCTAAAAAGAAGGAGCTGATATAGTGGAGTATATCTTATTAATTTTAAGCGTTATTTTAGGTGTCTCAGGGCATATGTGCGTGAAAATGTCGAAAGGATTTAAAATAAAGCTGCCAACAATAGGCGCATTTATTCTGTTTATTTCCAGCATATATTTTGTTTCATTAGCCACAAAAAAACTTGAAATCAGTATTGTCTTCGCTATTTGGGCAGGTTTAACGATTGTTTGTACAACTTTACTTGGCATTGTTCTATTTGGAGAATCAAACGATAAGAGAAAAATCTTATCCATACTTTCCATTATGTCAGGTGTCATGTTATTAAAATTATTATAATCCATTGTCGCAGGGATTTATTTGAATACTTGGTTCTTTATTTGAATTTAAAAAAAGCAGGTAAGCTACTAATGTATTAAGCTTACCTGCTTTTTTTTCTATTAACTACAACATCAGCTATTTATGCTAGTATGAACCATACTCGAACCAGTCGAAATCAGCGACCTGATCGGAGGACTGACCGTTGCTGCTGCTGAACATACCGATACAACACCCGACAAAACCGCCAGCCACTTCCGTGCTCAAGCTGGTTGTATCCACTTGTCCTGCAACCAGATGGTATTCGCGTCCATCTGTGCTGTAATAGAAGCTGAGCTGCTGCCCAAGCGCAGCCATCTTGAGGTAGACTCGCGGAGTCTCCCCATCCAGCACAACGCGTCCAGCTTGTGATTCCACACCGCCAAGCCAGGTCATGACTCGCAGTACCTGATGCCCTTCTTCGATCGCCCGCTCTATACGCACATGATACTGGTCGTTCTGAATAACGACCAGACCGGCTGTTTCATACTCATGCTGCGGTACAAATTCCATGGCCGCTGCTGCCACGTAATCCATATGTCTTTGCCGCACACAGACAAAGCTGGAGCTTTCAAGTTCCTTCAATGTTTGCGGTTTCAGCTTCAAGCGCAGGTATCCTTTGCGTTCCGTCAAGGAATACAGGTCCTCCTGCGGATTACGCAGGAACATCCACTGCAAGCCCAGACGATCATGGTCAAAATGTTCACAGCGCAAATCCGGTGCCACAGGCGCAGCAGGCAGTTGAAGCACGCCCCTATCCTCCAGCTTGCCAAGCCCCCGATTGACAACTGGCCAGCCATCCTCCCATTCCACCGAAGCAATGAAGGTCTCGCGGCCAAGGTTGCTGAAATCTCCACCGTACGGTCTGGAGGCCAGCATCACCATAAACCATTGTTCATTAGGCGCCTGCACCAGGTCAGCATGTCCAACATTGATTACCGGATAGTGCTTGCCCATATGACGATGCGTAATAATCGGGTTATTCGGATTGCCGACATACCCCCCGGTTAAACTGCTGCTGCGTGCAATTGTGACCGCATGGTTCAGACCTGTGCCGCCTTCTGCAATCATCAGGTAGTAATAATCTCCGATTTTGTATAAATGCGGACCTTCCGGCCAGATTACATCCACCATCGCCCCGCGCCACAGCACATAGCTGTCACCCACCAGCCTCATGCTGCCCAGATCAAGCTCCCGCAGCCACACTTCCCAGTTTCCGTTATAACGAACACCCTCGGAGCAAGGCCGTGTCCCCAGATAATACGCTTTACCATCTTCATCGAAGAAAATCGTTGGATCGATACCTTCCGCTCCTTCAATGAAATAAGGATCGGACCATGGCCCCGCCGGGTCTGTAGCGGTCACTACGAAATTTCCGCCATGGGACACATTGGTGGTGATCATGTAGAAAAGCCCATCATGATACCGAAGCGTCGGGGCAAAAATCCCTTGCGAATGCCCTGCTCCCTTCAGATTGAGCTGCGAAGCTCGGTCCAGTACATTGCCGATCTGCTTCCAGTGAACCAGATCGCGGCTGTGAAAGATCGGCACGCCCGGAAAATACGCAAACGTAGAAGTGACCAGATAAAAATCATCCCCCACCCGGCATACGGACGGATCAGGATAGAATCCTGGCATGATTGGATTGTTAAACGTACATAGCTCGCCTTGATTTGCATTGTTCATTCTTTTACCCCTCCAATGGTGAGTCCAGTGACAAAGTATTTTTGCAAGAACGGATACAGCAAAACGATGGGCATTGCCGTCACAATAGTAATCGCTGCCCGAATGGATACAGGGGTAACCATGTTTGTCACATTTTTATATTGATCCACATTGACGGTTCCCCCTTGTGACGTTGACGAGGATAACAGCTTCATTAACTCATATTGCAGTGTTGTCAGGTTGCGATTGCCTGCCGTATAGAGCATGGAGTCAAACCATGAGTTCCATTGACCCACAGCTATAAATAAAGCAACTGTAGCCAGCACCGGCTTGGACAGCGGAAGCACAATACGCATGAAGATGCGGAAATCTCCGGCTCCGTCCATCTTGGCCGATTCAATCAGTCCTTCCGACAATCCCTGAATATAGGTACGAATGACAATCATGTTAAATACACCGATCAGGCCCGGAATAATGTATACCCAGAAGCTGTTCAGGAGTCCAACCTGTTTGATCAGCATGTACCCGGGGATCAAGCCGCCGCTGAAATACATCGTAATCACAAAGAGTGTTGTAACAAGCTTGTTAAACATGTATTCCTTGCGGCTCAGTACATAAGCCAGCATAGCGGTACAGAAGAGCTGCACCACCGTTCCGACGACGGTTCTCGCAACCGAGATAAATGCCGCTTGGGTCAGATGAGGATTCTGGAACACGGACACATAATTTTGCAGCGTCCACTCCCTCGGCCAGAGATAGATTCCCCCGCGAATCGTATCCAGACCGTTATTGAAAGATACGGCAATGGTGTTTAAAAAAGGATATAACGTAACAACCATAACAAGCAACATAAATATACCATTGGTAATCGAGAAAATAGAGTCACCCAGGCTTCGTTTTCCACTAATTCGGTTCATAGCGCTTCCCCTCTCATCATATCAACCGCTCTTCACCGAGAGATTTGGCAATCCCGTTGGCGATAAAGATGAGCACCAGACTGACTACACTTTTGAAAATCCCGGCTGCGGTAGCAAGGGAGTAGTTTCCAAGATTAATTCCGTATTTCAGCACGAATATATCAATGGTCTCGGATACATCCTGCACCAGTCCGTTCCCCAGCAAATATTGGATCTCAAAGCCTGCATTCAGCACGTTACCCACGTTGATAATCAGCAGGATAATGATGGTTGGTTTGATGCTCGGAAGGGTGACATTCCACATTTTGCGGAAGCGACCCGCTCCATCAATGGAAGCCGCCTCGTACAGACTCGGATTAATGGAAGCCATCGAAGCGAGATAAATAATCGTGCCCCATCCAATCTCCTTCCACATGCTGGACAGACCCACGATGCCCCAGAAATATTTCGGTTCGGCAAAAAAATTGATCGGCGTGTCGATAAGCCCCAGCTTGGTCATCAGCACATTTACAATCCCGTTTTCCGTTGATAGTACATTCGCAACGATACCTGTTACGATAATCCACGACAGAAAGTGGGGAAGATAGGACACCGTCTGCACAACACGTTTAAATAAAACCATCCGCAGTTCGTTGAGCAATAGCGCCAGCCCAATCGAACCGACAAACCCGAGAAACAGACTGATGAGACTCATCGCCAGTGTGTTGCGAATGACACGTAAAAAGGTAGGATCCGTAAACAAGGTACGGAAATGATCCAGCCCTACCCACTCCTGCTCCATCAGGCCCAAGCCTGGTCTGTAATTCTGGAAAGCCATCAGCCAGCCCCATAAAGGCCCGTAGGCAAAAATAGCAATAAACGCAATGAAGGGGAAGGACATCCACATCAATTGACGCTGACTTTTCATTCTGGACAAGTTATATCCGATCCAGCTTTTCCCTGAAGGAATATGGCTGGTATTTAACGAGGGCTGCAGCTCCTTTTTGGCCATACGTTCTCTCTCCTTGATTACAAGTTTTATCTATATCATCCAACCCGGATGATTCGAATCCATTCCAGTCCAATAAACCCACGTCTATGTGTTGAATAAGAAAGGCTATAGGGATGCCCCATAGCCTCTGACTTGCTCACAACTTGCGTATCCTGCTCGTCGTATTACTTATCATTTCTCTTGTCGTATTCCTTGCCGAATTTCTTGTCGTATGACTTCATAATGCTTGTCACATAACTGGACGTATTGCTTGTCATGCTACCTGTAGCGTCTGTCAGTCCTTAACCCCACAGCTCCACACGTCTGCGAACCTCTTCGGTCAGCGCATCCTCATAAGCTTTAATATCCGCGCTCTCTTTCAGCGTCGATTGATATTCTTCCCATGTCTTATCGAACTCGGCCGGAGATGTCATGATTACTTTTGGCAGCCATTTCCGTTTTACATCATCCATCTTCTGTCTGGCAATTGTCTCTGGTTTGTTTGGCTCGAAGTTGTACGTATAGATCGGGAACCAAGGCTCGTTGTCCTCTGCCGGCTCCAGGAAATCGGTAAATTTGGTGTATCCGTAAGCCTTGAGCACTTTTTTGTCGATATCATTCAAGGTTGCAAGGTACTCTTCCGGCTGTTCTTTCGGGTCCATTGCATTTTTGCCGTCTGCTGTCATACCTTCATGATGCGGGAAGTACACCAGCGGGCTTCCTGTGTTCGCAAGCACCCAGTCCGGATCTTTGGCATTGGCACGCTGCTCCTCATTACGGGAAAATACACCTTTGTCATCCACCTGATAATCGACATCTTTCTGTCCCCACGTTCTGAGAACCTCAATCTCAGGATCAAGCAGGTCGTTAATGTATTGCAGTGCTCCTTCAACATCTTCACAGCTCTTCGTGATCGCCAGTCCGCCGTTAACATTCAGGATTGGCTTATGCTGATAACGCCCCTTCACATCCTCGGACAATGTAATGGACAGCGGCACGTACGTTCTTTCATACAGCTTTTGTTTGACAAGGGAAGCCTCTGCGTCAAGGAACTGCCATCCCTGATCGACCATGCCCAGTACACGTCCTGTTGAAATTTTGGAAATGTACTGATCGTAGTTGGCTGTGAACGTTTCGTTGTCTACGAGTCCTTTGTTGTAAACCTCATTGATCTTTTTAAAATAAGCCTTCGCTTCCGGAATCGTATTATAGTTTTTCGCTGTTAAAGTAGCCTTGTCGATAATAGCGGCCCCTTCGTTCGGATAACCAGCCAGGAACAGTGGTGGGTTCTCCAGCGCGAAGTAACGCCAGTCGTAGGAGATAATCTCAAAGCCAATCGTTGGCTGACCGTTAATCGTTGGATTGGCTGCTTTGTACTTTTCGATCAGATCGAAATATTGATCCAGCGTTTTGATCGTTGGGTAATTCGCCCACTCCAGCACCGCTTTTTGAATCCAGAATGCTTCCCCATCATGGGACACCTTCATGGAATCACCCTGCACGTTGCCGAATTGCGGAATGAAGTAGATGTGACCGTCGGTTGAATTTTTCATCTTTTTCCAATCGTCACCGAGATAGTTTTTGATATTTGGATATTTGTCGATGTAGTCTTCCAGTGGTACAAGCGCACCGGCAGACACCAGCTGCTGTGTACCATCACTGCCATCAATAAAGTCCGGATACTCTCCACCTGCAATCATGACCCCGATTCGTTCTTTGGCCGTCTGTCCTGTAAGCCAATCCATCGTTACTCTTACACCCGTCTTTTCCTCAATGGCCTTCATCACACGATTATCGTCAGGTGCAATCTTGCCAGGTACGGCAAAAAATGCGGAAAATTGCTTCAGTTCCTTGCCGTCTGCGGTCTTCTCATCCGTTTTTGATGCGCCTGGCGTACATCCAGCCAGCACTACCGTCAGCATCAACGTCAGTAAAACGAACTGCCTGAATCTTTTTCTGACATCCTTTTTCATCATGACCCCTCCAGCCAAGTATGTTGAGAACCGCTCTTTGGAAAGCGCTTTCCAAAGGCTGACTTAAAATTATCATTGTTACCTGTGCCGCTCAACGGGACAAATTATAGACCTCATCCCAATAATTCCAGATATGCAAAAAATCCTGCTCCCCTCTCAAGGGGGACAGGATGATTAATCCGAAGTATGCATCATGTGTGCCCTTTTTCGATATTGAGCTGGTGTCTCTCCCCTGATTTTCTCAAAACGGTTAATAAAATAATCCGAATCCCGATATCCCACCATCACTGCAATCTCATACACCCTGTAATCCGTTCTGCGCAGCAGCCGGGTGGCCTCTTCAATTCGAATCTGATTCAGATAATCACTGAAGCTGACGCCGTAATGTTTTTTGAAAATCTGTCCAAGATACGCACTGTTCATATAAAACTGCTCCCCAAGCAGCTTCAGGCTGATATTATCCATATAGTGCTCATGAATGTACGCCTCAACCCGGGCCAGCACACCCATTGCATTCCATTTCTGCCGCTCCTTCAGCTTCTCCGCACATTTGTATGAGAACTCACACAGATTCTCGATATTCTCTTCCATCGACAGCATGGCATAGTTCTCCTGCAGAAACGTCGATTGCATCCATTCCCCGTCCAGACTCAGATCGCTGTCGTCTCTGTTAACCAGTCCAAGCAGAGTATACGCCAGATAATGCAGATGGATACCTACGATGCCTGGCTCAATGCGCTTCTCCAGAAAAAATTGAAAAACAGCCTGTGCATGACCACGTATATCCTCGGTGCGATGCTCCTCTATAGCCCGAATGAGTCCGTCAAAAAGCTGTTTTTCCCGTCCGGCGGGCTGATTGTTAAATACACCTGTATCCATATGCTCAAAATAATAGATTGGACCGTATGCGCTAAAGAAACGCAAGCTTTTAATTTTACCACAGGAGTAATAGGACTCATGCAGCTCCTCCAGCTTGTTAACTTCCCTGCCTGCATAAATGGCAATCGCTGCACTTTGTATGCGGCTCAATTCGGTATACAGCCGCGTGACGTATTGTTCGAGTGATACTGCCTCCTGCTTCAGCAGCAGATCGGTTACAATATGGAGCACCCTGTTTTTCTCGCCTGTAAAGGACTTCAGGACATACCCCGCATACTTGTGGTTGAGAGCAGCTTCCACATGCAGACACCCTTCTGTCTGCTGCTGTTCCTGCTCCGACTCTGTTTCAATCATCAAACATCGATATCTGGTAGCTGTCCCGTAAAGGCTTTGCACGTGATCAAACGTATCCTCATCCGCCGTTCCAAGCAAGATCGATTGCACATGCTGAGCAAGAACGATCTGTTCCTGCTTTTCCTGATGCCGCTTTTCTTCTGTTCTCTCCCGAAAGAAATCTCGGAAGGTCTCCAGCACTTGCTGCAGTTCGTCCTTGACAATCGGTTTGAGAATATAATCGTTCACCTGATACTTGATCGCTTGTTTGGCATACTCAAATTCATAGAATCCGCTGAGCAGCACCATTTTTATCTCGCCGCCATACTGCTCATATATAATTTTGGCAAGCTGCATCCCGTCCATTTCAGGCATCTTAATATCGGATATAACGAGATCAGGCTTCACAGCCCGAATACATTCGAGCGCCTGTAAGCCATTTGAAGCTTCCCCGCAAATCTGAAATCCCATTGCATTCCAATCCATCAGCAAAAGTAGTCCTTGGCGAATAAATGGCTCATCGTCCACAATCAGCACGTTGATCATATCCTCGCTCCTTATCCCTGAGATGCTTGTACAAGAGGAATTTCAATCCGAATCGTGGTTCCCTTGTACCTTTCACTGACAATGTGCACCTGAACACGTTCATCAAAGTACATTCGAAGCCGTATAAAAGCATTCATCACCCCGATGCTGCTAAGCTCGCTGAGCCGCTCCAGACTTGGATCAAGCATCATATCACGCAGCATAGACAGCTTGTCTTCATCCATTCCAACCCCCGTATCACGTATAACAATGTGCAGCTGCTCTTGCTGCTTCTGGAAGCTTACTTCTACCACACCATCACTTGAGCCGCCCTCGATGCCATGTATGCAAGCATTTTCCACAAAAGTTAATACCGTCAGCTTCGGAATTCTCATCTCCAGAATGTCCTCATCGGCAGCATGGATCACGAACTGCAGCTTCTCGCCAAAGCGATACTGCTGAATAACCAGATAACTCTCGACAAAACGAATCTCATCCTGAACGGTAACCAGATCATTGCCCCAGTTGATCGTCTGTCGCAACAGCAACGCCAGCTTCTGAATAATGTCAGACGTTTCATGCTCATCCTTGATCAGACTTCGCATACGAATGGTTTCAAGGGTATTAAACATAAAGTGTGGGTTAACCTGGCTCTGCAGCGCCTTTAATTCAGCCTGTTTCTTCGAAAGCTCCAGCGCCTGCCGTTCAACCTGTCCTTTAAATACAATTTCGATCAGATTCCTGATTTTGACCACCATCATGTTATAGCTGTGGGTCAAGCTGCCGATCTCATCCTTGCCGGCGGGTTCTGTGATTACTTCGAATTTTTCCTGTTTAACCTGGTCCAGATGCCTTGCAATTCGCCCTACCCTGTCAACAAGCGATCTGGAAATCAGCCAGATCAGCAGTGTCGGCACCAGCAAATTAAGGATAATAAGCAACAGCAGATTTGCTCTGGAGTCAATCATCTCCGTTAGAAAATCAAGTTTCTCTCCACGAACGATAATTTGCCAATTTTCCGATACAACAGGAATGGATTCCGTGGATTGCGAAGCATCCAGCTCCATGCTGGACATAAGGTTAAACGGCTTCCGCGCCTGATTCATCTGTGCATCATTGGAGAAAATAATGCGATCATCCGAAACGATATAGATTTTGCCGCCAGCTCCCTCGTTTTTGAAAGACTTATTGATGAAGGCATAATCGAGATCAACCTTTAACACCTTCTCCACCTGCTGCTTCCCGAAATAATTCAGTTTGCGAATAATGCTTACCTTCCGTCCACCTTGACTTTGCGACATCTCTGCCTGCTGCTTGTCAAAATACGAATAGATCATCATCTGGTCGTCCGTGTTCATCAGGGCCTGATACCATTCACTCTTCCTGATGTCATCGTTCAGCTTGATAAAGTTGCCTCCGTTCACGAAGGTATCATTGTCTACATAAAAGGTCACCTGGTTCACCTGCTGGTAGCTGTAATAGTACCGAACCAGATTGTTGCCGCTCAGCATATCATAATATGCAAAATAATAATCTTCCTGATTACGGTATTTGGACTCCATAAACCGATTCAGCGTCGCATCCGTGTATAAAAAATTGGATACGTACAGGCTGTTGTCCAGACTGTTCCGCAGATTAAAACGAATCCGCTGCTGCATTTCGTTGATTCTGCTCTGCTCCTTCGCTTCGATCTGGCCTTTGATGCTCTGATAGAACACGGCATTGGTCGCCAGCACAGGAATCAGCACACAAAAAATAAACAATATGTATAACTTCGTTCTAAGACTCCAATCATCCAGCACCTGAATACGCTTACAAGCTAATTTGGGTTTCATGATCGTTGTTGTCTCCCCCACCCGTGTCGTCCATTAAAACCATTATAACGAGCAATGGTGATAATGGAATACACGTTTCGGATTAACATCTTACATATTTGCGTTTAAATCCAAGCTGATTGCGGTCCATTGCCTTTTGAATATTATCGGAGGCACTGATCAGCTTGCTTTTTGGCTTGTCCTGACCGACTTGCACAGGTCCAACCTTCTTCGCCGTTTCTACGGCCAGATCATGCAGCGAAACATAAGATATGGCAACGGTGTAGATAAACAGATTCATGGCTATTTTTGCACGTTCGGGAGCGGTGTGAATGGTCTGCTCCACTAGTGCAAGCATCTGTCTCAGCTTATCTTCCTCAAACTCGGCATCCTTGCGGCTGCCCAAAAGCCAGCAGTAACAGCTCCACCCGCCGGACATTCGCAGCTCCTCTCCACTGGCAATCCAGGTATCTGCAACGTCCTGTGCTATATCCGTCTCGGCCAGCGTCACAGCAACTACATAATCGGATAACATGTAGAAATATGCCGCATCCATCCAGCGCTCAAAATCGGCAGGGCTCATCGCTTTGGGATCGGCAATAACACCAGCAAAATACATCGCATCATAATTGCCTGTAGCATACAGCTGTTCAGCCAACGGCTGATTTTTCTTGATCTGCTTTGCCATCGGTTTCATCGCCCCTGTCGCCACACCAAACAAGGGTTCATGCGCACCGTTGGACAGATAGATTTTTTTCGTGCGTTCCTTGCCTAAAGCTTCAAGCTCCTGCATAACCTCATTTACATTCATGTGAGCAGCTCCCTTTGTAAGGATTAAGTTTACACGGACACTCCGATGACAGAACAACCTTCTAATCGCTGTTATCCCCGGATTTTTTCGATTCCCTCTTTCAAGGGAAAAATCCGGTGATAAAGGCGTAGCCTATGCTTCCGATGCAGCTTTCTTTCAGAAAGCTTTTAGCTTCGCTTTTCCAGGTTTTTTCTGTCCTCTCCGTTAAAGTGTAAATGAATCGTTTAGTCTCATAGTAATTAAAAGCAACTCGCGCTATACATAGCTTCAAGTTTTGAAATACTTTCTATCAGTCTAGCACATCAGGCCGTATGTCCACACAGGCAACGTATGGCATTCAACGTAAAATGTTGCAGGCGCAACAAAAAGCTCAAAGGCTTGCAGCGTATGTGCTACGAACCTTTGGGCTCTTTTACTTACTATGGGGTATTCGCTCCCTGATGTTAAACCGTCGCCTGCGCTCCAATCTGGGTGATAATTGTATCATATGGAGCGATCTCCAACGTTTGCATTCCATACTCGGTGGCAATTGTTGTTGTCTGCGCCTGGTCACTGTTGTTGATCACAACCAGCTTGCCGCTCTCGGGATAATACGCACATTCGGTAAGTACATTATCCGTAATATACCGGGCGCTTTGCAGTTCATTACCGGCAAAACGAATCAGATTCAGCAGCAGCCTGGCATTCGCCCAGCTGAATTCAAACGAGGACAAATAGATGCCTTTCCCTTTGCCAAAATCATGAATAGACAGCGCAATGTTTCCTCCCGTTTCCTGCACCACTTCAGCCGTTCCATCCGTTAGATAGACTTGCGGTTTACCTGTCATAGACACACCTTCTGGCATGAGCTGGTACCGATCCTGCACATCATAAGTCCATTTGCCATGCACCACGCGCGCTCCTGTGTCCTCATCCACCCCAAGCACATGAGCCATGCGGAAAAAAGTATCATAACCTTCCACCGCTGACGGCTGGTTAATGCCGATGAACGTGCTGCCTTCGTGCACCCAACGCGTGAGCAGCTCCACACATGTCGTATCATGCCAGTGCTCGCCGCCGCTCCACGCTGAACCCGCTCTGCCCGCATTAATGACCACATCGACCTCGCTCAGCACACCTTGACGAATATCTTCAAAATCAATAAACCTGACGTCTAGCGGCAACCCTGATAGCGCCTCGTTCACATGGATCAAATCATGCATGAAGGTTTCGTGAAAATGACCCGACAATGTCCACGACCTCAATCGGCCCCAGCTATGGAGCACCGCTACCCGTGTCCGAAGCTGAAACGGCTTGCCTGCCTGATGCAGCTCCTTGATCTCCCTGAATTCATCTGCCACATTCTCGATGTAGTCTACAAAGTCTGGATAAGGCTCCACCAGATGCAAATATCCTCCGAGTCCAATCCGGTCGATCTTCTCACGCAGCAGTGCGCGCCGAATGTTAATCCAGTAGTTTTTGGCGTCCAGCGTTGGATTGCCCCCTTCCTTAAAGGTCGGCAGTCCACCCAGTCCGACGGGGAACAGATAAGGGTGAAGACGAATCTCATGTGTATCCACGTTGATGCCCGAGCACATTCTGGCCTCATACCCGGAGAACACACATTTGATCATGCCGTCAAACCCAAACTCCTCAAAGCGCTCATTATATGGCTCCATACCTACCCAGCTGTCATCGTAGAATACGTAAGCAAGCTTGCCATGCCGATGCACGATATCAATCAGTTTGCGGCCAAACTCAATGACAAAATCATTGATGAATGCCATCCAGTCCAGCTTTCGCTGTCCCGCAGGCATATGACTGACCTGGTACTTTCCACCATTCACAAAATCCTCTGCCGTGAGTGAATAGCCATATTTTTCGGCAAATAAGTCCAGACCTCTCGAACTTACCGTGAAATCGTAGGAGCCCCAGTCCGAGAACAGATGACGGTTCCGCTCATCACTGCCCCATATCCAGGCAAAATTATAGAATAGAGACGTAAACCTAACCACCGTTGTTTCCGGGTGAGCAAGGCACCACTTTTCCATCCAATCCAGCAGATAGGTCTGCGTATCCGCATAGATCGGGTCGATCTGCATCAGGTGCTCCTTGTGCCAGTTGTTCGTAGTGTGATTGTACATCGAGATTTCTTCCCAGATACGATAAACCATAAAGCTCACTGTGTACTTATGCCAAGGCGTAATTCCTGTGAGGACCACGTTCCCGGATTCCCTTTCGTAATTCCACTGGCTTCTTGGCACTTCCTGTCCTGTCGTACGGTCAACCACCTGCCAATACTTCAACGCTTCTCTGGAATCATTAACTTTGAACTGTTCGGCAAAAAAATCTTCCATCAGATAGATGGAAACGTAATCCTGCACCGCCACCTTCGGCTGGGTGATCAGAAAACATTGCTGCAGCTTATCGGGATTCCTCGATGCCCACTCATTATGATCACGGATGATACAGATCGTCGAATAAATGCCGTATCCGGCCTGAATAATCTCCTCCGACAATTTCGTCCCGTCACTATCGCGAATGACATCGGCTCCCCACCGTTCAGCAAGCTCTAATGTCAGCGCCTCATAACCCGATTCTCCCGGTAACGTGAAGGCACCTTTGGTTGATTTCGGCAAATTATTCCCTCCCCCTTATCTCAGCAGGTCAGACAGAAATGCCAGTGCCAATCCCTGCCCCCACCCTTGAATCCAGTCCTTCGGAATGTTGCGGTAACCGTCACGGTCCTTCATCACGGCCGTTCCGCCCGATACGCCCAGCACACGTCCATCCTGGCTGATATTGCTCAGAATGCCTTCAAGCGCTTTTTGCACGTATTTCGTATGCAGCGGATTGCCATTATTGATCATAGCAGCGGCAATACCGCACGATGCAGACACTTCCTCATACGATTCCGGGTCATCCAGCACCGTACGCCACAAGCCATTGTCTGTTTGCAGCAGCTTAATAGCCGCGAGTTGATCGCGCAAGGAACATTCCACGTCCATACACTGCGGGTATAAATACCACTCCTGGAGCTGAGGCTTCACCTGTGACATCGTATAAGCTCCCCATGCATTCGCCCGTCCCCAGTAAAACCCGGACATATGATCCTTGTTTACGTTGTTATAGCCGTGATACCACAGACCTGTACCAGGGTCCTGCAGGTATTTGATATGCCAGTAATATTGGTTCAGGGCATCCTGAATCATCGCTTCGTCCTTCAGCTTGCTGCCCACCCGGAGCAGGAAAAAAGCAGCCATAAACAGCGTATCCGCCCAAGCCTGTTCGGGAAAATCATTCGCTGTTGACACCGTATGCTGCAGCACACGATCGCCAAAGCGGAGCGCATGATTTTGCAAATAATCTACCTTGCTCATCACGATATCCCAATACTTCTGATCTCCAGTCTCTTCATATAACGTAATCATCACATGCCCCATCGCACATGTATTTACCGTCCAGCTGGGCAGTCCCAGCTCAATATATTCATCTGCCCATTTCACCAGTCTGTCCAGAATCTCCTGATTGCCTGTCGTCTGGTAGGCTCTCGAAACCCCGTAATAGGCAACGCCGCAGGGCCAGTCCCAGGTCAAATCCATATCCAGCGTTTTGTTCGTTACGTTCTGAATCACGTTTAATAGTTGCTCACGGTCATATTTCACTTGCAGCATGTGTATACCCCTCTCCTGCGCACACTCCTCGGATGGATATATGAGAAGTGACTGTCCTGTGATGTAAACGCTTTACTTATTTCATTGTACGCAGTAAAATAGTCTGCATCTAAGCATATTCGTAACAAAACTGCGCAATTTCGATCATTTATAATCCGACGAATGGGAGCAGCCGGACATGCCCAAACCGAAAAAACCTGTCATTGAATACCGCCATTACAGCTTGCCCATTGATTTTCCCGTTCTATTGCTCAGCGGAGAGCGCTGGAAAATCTCTGATATCAAAAGCGAGCATCTGCACTTTCATAATCATATGGAGATTGGCATCTGTTATTCGGATGAAGGTGTGATGGAGATTAAAGGAGAAAACGTTCCTTTCCGGGCAGGAGACGTCACGTTCCTTCCTCGTTATCTGCCCCACACCACCTACAGTTCGCCTAATAAGGCAAGCAGGTGGGCCTATCTCTTTTTTTCACCGGAAGAGCTGTTTCAGCAAGTTATAAAAACACCCCAAACGAATATGGAGCCGAATCTTCGGGCCATTCAAGCCAGCCGTTGTGTTCTACATAAAGACCAGTATCCCAAGGTATATACACTGGCGACATCGATTGTTGAGGAAATTCAACGACAGTCCCCCTTTTACCGCGAGAGTGCGTATGGGCTGTTAATGTCCCTGTATATTGAGCTGCTGCGAATTCATGCAAATGATGAGAATGGGGTTAACCGGGAACAGGAATTGCAGAGCCGTCAGCCTGATCTTGTGATCTCACCCGCTCTTGAATTTATTACGAAAAATTACATGCTGCCGGTCACGATTGACGAGCTTGCAGAGCTGTGTCACCTGAGCACTACCCACTTTCGCCGCAAATTCCATGAAATTATGGGTACGACACCGCTTGATTTTCTGAACAGCACACGTGTAGAAGAGGCCTGCAAACGTTTAAAAAGCACTGATTCTTCGGTCCTGTCGATCTCCGAGCAGGTGGGCTTTCGCTCAATCTCCAGCTTCAATCGCTGCTTCGCCAGATTAATGGGCGAATCGCCCAAGGCCTGGCGGACAGGTGCTCATATGGAGGCACAATCTGCCAAAGCATCGATACTTGCCTTTACAGGCTGGGTGTAGGTTGCATAATAAAAATCCCGAAAGTCATAGAGACTTCCGGGATTTTTGTTAAGAAGTAATGAGATATGCTTTATAGCAAATCCAGCTCCACCAGCAATCTGCGGACCAGAGTTGCCATCTCGGCACGAGTCACCGGAGCCTTAGGCTCCAGCTTCGCTGCCGACTTGCCTTGAATAAGTCCCAGCTTCACCGCTTGCGCGGCACTTTCTTTCGCCCATGCAGACAGACTGGATACGTCCGTGTAACCTTCAAGTGCGCTGGCAGCACTGCTTGCTGCTGGTGCCGTATGCCCCGCCATTTCATAAGCACGAATCAGCATTACCATCACTTGCTCACGCGTCATCACATCCTGTGGACCAAAACGGTTACCGTTATATCCTGTCATCAGGCCATAAGCTGTCGCCGTATGAACCGCATCGTTATACCAGTCCTTTGCATTAACGTCTGTGAACGGTGAAGCAGCACTTTGAGCTGCAGCTGCATCTACGCCCGGCTTCAATCCAAAGGCTCTTACCATCAGTGCGGCAAGCTCGGCACGTGTCATGCTGCGTGCAGGCTCGAAACTAGCAGCCGATACCCCGTTCACCACCAGACGTGATGCCAGATCATTTACTGCTTCAGATGCCCAATGATTTTTCATATCACGGAACGACGTTTCATAATGAACAGGCAAATACACGCTGTTGGTCATACTGCTTGCGATCGCAAGCATACGTCCTTCCCTCACTTCAAAACGTGTCGGTACGTGACGCAGACTGCCGTCCGCTTCGAGTACAACAACCGTGGAAACCGAACGCTCATCCTCTCCTTGAGGCAGATTCAGCTCCTTCGTTGTCATGCTCAAAAGCTTGTTAATTTCAACGGTTTTGCTTCCGTCACTTGCAATCATATCAAAGGCTACAGGCGTTCCTCGCGGAACGATGCGGCCTTCCTTCGCCAGCTTGGCAGCAAGCTGCTCGTAAACCACTTCCGGTCTTCCTACATTCAGGCTGACCTTGATATCCTCTGCCTTCTGTCCAGAGAACGATGCCTCCAATGCCTTCACATCGATTGCTTTCCAGTCCAAACGGTAGCTGCCCCAATCGCTCTCCAGATCCATCGCAACGTCTTTTGCAGCAAGCTGCTTGATGAGATCGGCATCGAGATCAAAACGAAGCTTCTGCATCTGGCCTGTCACATGCAGACGGATTCGCTGATCCTGCTTCGCAGCCTTCAGCAGCGCTTCCCTTACGGGACGAGCGATCACTGTCGGACCGTTAGCTCCTGGAGTAACATCCACCAGCAGCATCTCTTCCTGCTTCACCCCATCCAGTTCCAGCGGAGCCTTGAGGTCATGCGCTGCGATGGAACTGTCAATCACCACACCACCCACAGTTAACGGGCCTGAAGGGATGTTGGATGCAGGCGGTTTGCTGTTCCCGGTACCTGAGCCAGGGCTTGTAACCTCAGATTCTGTGGAGATTCGTTCATTGACTTTCACAGCTGCAGAAGCTGCTGTTACCAGCTTAGGCTCTTTGACTGTACGTTTGGCGACAACAACCCACTCGCCTGGCTTGGCTTTGATGATTTTATCGGCTGGCAATGTATTCCACCCGCTGATGTCCTGCTCAAACGTAGGCAGCATCACCTGTTCTTTACTCGTGAAGATACGATATGCAAGTTCGCTTCCAGCCATATTTCCTTTATGTCCGGCTGCGCTGATCGCCACACGTGTCTCTCCTTTTTTACCTGTACCAATGGTTGATGCTTTAATCGTATCCATGTAATCCGGTGGTGCAGTTCCCGTCTTCGGAGCTTCGACAGAGACAACATCCATCGTGCTCAGTTCAGTACCCTCCCAGGAATACGCAGCTTCAATCAGCGAAGCACCGACACGTTTACCAGTAAGCATTCCATCCTGCTCCAAGGATACATTGGCTTCCCCGTTAACCATGCTGTACGTCAATTTACTATTATCCGCAAGCTCACGTGTGCCATCCGTGTATTCCACATAGGTCTGTACAGGTGCCTGCTCTCCTCCAGCAACAAGTGCTTCAGGCATGGCCATTTTCAATCTGCGCGGAAGCTTGAAATCTCCGTTCAATACCTCAACCACCGCTGAGTTCACGTTACCCGCAGCATCCTCGGTCTTGATCCGCAAACGGGTCTTCAAACGACTGCTATCTACTGGAACCTCATGCTTGAAATCACCGTTATCGTCAGGTTTGAATTGCGCCAACGTTTGGTCGCTATCCGCATCCGTTACGGTAATATCGGCATCAGTCATCGTCGTACCCTGTACGAGTGCCTTACCTCCTTGTACACGTTCACCCTGTGAAGGTGATTCCAGATAGATCATTGGAGCCATGGTATCTACGGTGATATACAGCATCGTCACCGATGTATCTCCCGTACTCGTATTTCTCGCCTTGAGCCGAACGGCATACACACCATCCACTGCAAAGTTAAATTTCATCTTGTCCGTAGTGCCAAGATTATACGTTCCGAGCACACCATCATCTGTAGAAGCCTCCACGACCACGTTAGACTGGTCGGAAGCCGCATTGACGGTTACCTCGTTTGAACGGGTCACTACTTCTAATTTGTTGTTGATCACTTGTTTATTGTTCAGTGAGAGCACCGGCCCTGTCGGAACAGGAAGCAGCTTCCCATCACTGTAGGTTGTTGTCGACAGACGCAGGTTGCCCTTGTCATCCGAGGCTGGTTTACGTGCAACGGTCACGCCGATACGATACGTTTTGCCAGGCTCCAGTCCCGAATGGCGAACTTTCTTATCCCCCGTCTCATTCGTATCATCATCTTCCATCACAATCGTACCATCGGCACTGCGAAGCACCTTGCCATCCGGGCCCAGCTTAGGAGTCCCCAGTGCGTTCCAGCCGCCGACCGTCACATGATATTTGCCATCCTTCAGCAAAGCTTTCAAATCGGATTCACTGTACCCTTCCTCACCAAACGGATCGTACAGTTGTCCTTGCTCATCTGATGCAGTCACGATATACGTGAACTCGTCATCTTCTTCCGCAGCTGTTTTCTCGATAGCTGGGAAGGCTACATCGAACATACCGTTACCGATATTCCTTGTTTCCACAAATGGCACAGCCACTGGAGCCAGCGGGTCTACAAGCGTGTAGGCCTCTTCAGACGACAGGACGGAGAACGCCATATCTGTCTTGAGCTCGGTACGCAAATAATATTTGCCCTGCTGCAGCAAACCGCGAAGATTGGCTCCTCCCAGATAGGCGATCTGCTTCACGTCAAAAGTCATCTCACCAGAAGCACGACCATCTGCATCAATGTTAGCACTCTCGATTTCAATGCCTTTGGCGATCATAATGCCTGGATCAACCTTCTCATCTGGTGTTACTGTTGCTTGCAAACGGTCAGAGGACAGATACAGATCCACGGTATCCCCTGCTGAAGCATTATCCACCGTCCAACGTGCGGTGAATTGATCCGCATCCTGTGCATTCACTTCCAGAGACGTGGAACTCAGTTCCGGGAGTACCGGAATGTTCATCAGCTTGGATTTGACGGATTGGCTGGAGGTCAGTGTCCAGCTGCCCGTCTTCGCATCCTCTTGCGGGATCGCGATATAAATACGGCGTACATCCGTGCTTTGCTGCTCTTCCTTCTTGGTTACAGTCGTACCGTCACCCTTCAGGTCTCCTTCTTTCGGAGCTTTGATGATCTGCTCAAATGCAGTTGCATTTTGGTCTGATGCTTCCCCAAAGATGATGCTGTACGTACTTCCGTCATCCCGTTTCAGAGAGAGCGTTGGTCGAGTCGTTGTAAAATACTCCACTTCCAGCAAGGCATCCCCTGTTACTCCAGTCATCGGGATGACATGAGTCTTGCCTCCATTGGACGTACGAATGCCGCCAATACCAAGGTTCTGGGAGCTATCTTCGATCATGTCGATGCCATCTGCGACGGCAGTGTATCGGATCTCGTAACGCTCCGGCTCTTCATTTTCCCATGAGGTTGCCAAGGTCTTAATGCCCGTACCAATCTGTAACAAACGTGGCCCCTGCTCCGGATCATTGATTGACAAATTTACGAGTGCTTCGTTATCCAGAGCCGATCCATCGGTCATAAACGAGATACCGCCGCCCCAGTAATATTTGATGCCTAGTGTCACTAATAGTAGAGAAATACCTGCCCACAACTGATCGTTGTTGGCTCCGGCTCGAACGCCAAAACCCATGCCTCCGACAACCGGCACCGAACGTGGAACCTGTATTTTGGAGCTGACCATGCCTTCAAAATCAACGCGTCCCTTCTCCAGGTTCTCACCGATAAACAGGCTGGCACTACCCACAATAATATCCCAGCCGCCGACATCAATCTGCGCACGGGCACGAATAAACATCGGGCTGGCCCATTGCGTCTGAATCAGCGCTTCAGTCAGCATTGGAATCACTTTACTGCCTTCGCCAAAGCCCAGTTTGCCAACTACTTTGAAACCGGTTGCCTTGAGGGTCAGGTCCACATTTCCTGAGAAAACCGCAGGCTTCTGACCAATCTCCATGTCGATGCCTGCTTCAAGTGTGAGCGGCAAACGCTCCGTTCCTCCAGCAATCGTCATCGCAAGTTCACGAACGGCTCCGCGCAAGCTTGAGATTTTGGTTGCCGGATTAATGCGGATACCCGGATCAGGAAGATCTGACCCAAACGCGATCACGTCAGGAATAATCCGACCATCCGGAACACGTTTGAAGGCAAGCTCTGCACTTATGGAGAACAGGTTCTCCAGCTTCGCCTCAAAATTAACTCCGTATGAGTTCATTACGCCATATTTATTCGGGTCTTTATAATGGGTTACATCAATGCCGCCTTTGATGCTATCCTCGGAATCCGGTTTGAATAAACCAATGCTGTTGTCCAGCTGAAATTTTAACGCGGATTCAATACCCACAAACCCGGATTTGTTGAACATGACGTTTTTCACTTCACCATCCACGATAAACATTTTTATCGCACCGCCAAATGAAACTCCATCCTGCCTCAAAATGAAATCATTCAGCTTCAGGCCAAACCCGTTCAGTGAGAAGGATGGCGTGGTGAACAACGTATGCTTGTTAAAATACACATACGATACAAGCAGCGTCCGATAGGGGTTAAGCGCATCTCCAATCATGCCGTTCGCCCATGTCAGCGTTCCGTTCAGGGTAGGGTCTTCGGGATTACGTCCCTCTTCCCATGCCTGTTCTTCATCGCTCAGCTTTGATTCGGTACCGAGCGACTTGTCGAACCCGTTATAGAAATCGACCGTCCATTCACCTGAATGAAAGACAAATCCGCTATTGGCTACGCTCAATGTGCCGTCCCCGCCTACAAATAGCGCCTGCAGGTAAGGCGTGTCGGTATTCGCCTTCAATCGATCGGCAAGCGGGAATTTACCGGTGGAGATGGTCAGGTCCTTACCTTTGTAAGCAACACTTTGGTTGAGAATTGCCGGTTCGGTATCGGATTGAACCGTATATTGAGCGTTAGCTCCCGTACCGGATTGCACAATTTTACCGCGCACTTCCAGCACTACTTCCTGCTCCGCATCTTCGTCCAGTCCATTTTTGAACGTTTCGAACGCTTTCTCATCCTCAAACGTTTCCACTACATATACCGGTGATCCCGATACATCAAGCGCTCCCGCAATATCCAAAGCAGGATCAAGCTTGCGTGAAGCAACGACCATTTCCTGTTTTGCAGCCACAAAACGTGCCCGATCCTGATCCAGTTTCGTTTTGAACTGGGCATCTGTCAGATTGCCATACGTCGATGGAAGAACATCTGCAAATGCTGCTTTATCACCAGCACCTGCATTCAGGTCCAGTTTCGTTTTGTATACAGCGAGAATTCCGGCCTTACGAACACGGTTCTCTTCATTATCCGTTACGGCAAATGTCTGGCTTGTTGTGAAGCTAAGCGCTTCCGCCAGCTCTGGAACGGTTTTGTCTTTGTAATCGAGCTGTACAGCATACTCGCCAAGCGGCAGAACGGAATCGTTCAGCACTTCCAGTGTTGTCCCGTCCGGCTTGACCTTTTCTCCGCCACGATAGATCAGCTTCAGGTCACCCGCAAAACCATTGCCAAGAGGCTGTGTAGTTACAGAACGGGTCACCGGAACTTTGTAACGATCCCCGTTCCTGACATTCACGAGATACATGTCAAAGTTAGCTGCCGCAGCAGTAGCCTCATTACCGACATTGTAAGCCGCGATATTGGACAAGTTCAGTGTGATGTATTTCTCATCCTTGCTGAACGTTTCCTCTGGCGACAACGCATACACCAGCGTTTTGCGCAGCTCGCCAACAGGCGGCAGGAAAATAAAACCTGCTCTTGACGACTCATAGATTGCACGGATTTCCGCTTCCGGGAGCTCCTTGCTCTCACTGATCGTGGTCTCCAGCTTTTTCTCCGTTTCCGGGCTGCTCACGGTTACCATGTATTGACGTGTGGAAGGCCAGGCTTTACCTGTACCTTTGACCCGCCACTTGGCAGCAACAACCTCGCCCGGTTTATACGGAATAAATTCCACGCCCTGTGCGGCTTGCTCTGGCGGAACATCTTTGCGGAACGTGAGCTTCTGACTCCTTGTGTTCAGTTCCTTGCCATCCTCATCGATAAAGCTCAGACCGTTCTCGAGTGTCAAGGTAACATCAATCTGGCTATGGTTCATGCTAAACATTTCCAGATTCTCGATCTCGGTGTTGACCTCAAACACACCGTCACGTACGTAAGCTGTCTCATCCTCGTTGGTCTCCAGCTTCTGTGTTGGATCAAGGAATCGTACGTCGAAAACCTTCTCCGGCGATACAATCTCACCCAAGCCATATACAAGCTCATACATATGCTGACCGCCAGCTTGTACTGCATCCGGCTCCCAGTAATATGCTACAGCTGTATCTGCTGTGCCATATTTATTCGTATCCTGGGTATAATCCAGATTTTCGTCCGGTTCATAATCCCATTTCGTGCCTGCGAGATTAGCCCAGTGTCCAACGATCATCTCGTCAACGATGTTGATGCCGCCCTCAAACAAGTTGTTGAAGCCGTAAGCAATGACGTTTGTTGCGGATGGGTTACCCTGCTCCAGCTTGTCTCGCATAATCCAGTATGCGGGTAGCTTGTGCAGGTTGTAGGCCTGCTCATCCACATTTTTGTCATAACCAAGCTTCTCCGGCTCATGAACCAGCTTGCGCTCCACCGTCAGCGGAACTGAATAGTTCTGTCCAATCTGGAAGGCCGGCCCATCATTGCCACCAACGGACGTATCCAGCAATACACGCGAGCCGATGTCTACTTTGGCATTCGTTGTATTTTCCACAACGTACTGGACGCGAGCATTACCGCCTTGATCCTTGTCTTCTTTGAGCAGCAAAGTAATAATCTGGCTGATGCGAATGCCTTGAATGGTCCACACAGTAACGATGCTTTGGGTACCATCATTACCTGTAACAACCTTCGGAGGGGTTACCTCCGAGGTCCAGTTTGGTGCCATTTTATATGGATTACCAAAAATCAGATCCGTTCCATTAATCTTGAACGTTGTAAAAGAGGTCTCCGGGTTGTCCCCGCCAAAGATCATATCTACACCGTTATCCTTTTTGCGAATAGGCTGTCCGTCTTCCGTCCGAATGCTGAAGCGGCCGCTTGCATTATCCACCGTTACTTTAATGAACCCGTTCTTGATAGATGTTGTACCTGCAGCAGATACTGCCGCGGCAGCAATATGAAGCGGCAGCACACTAATCAGCATTACTGTTGCCATCATCGCCGCAATCATCCGTATGATGTTCTTCCGTCGCATGGGTGAACCCCTTCCGTTTCTCTAATTGGCCCGGTTAACGAGCAGTGTGGAGTAGACGCGTTCGCGCTCTGAATTTTGCACTACGATGGTATACCATCCCGCTTTGGGCAGTGTTACTTTGAAGTCTTTGCTGACCAGTTCTTTGTACGTTACTTTGGTCGCAATGTACTTCAGCTGTCCTTCTCGCACCAGTCCCGGGAAATAATACACGTCGTACGTACCGAGTTCATTCTCCAGCTTGGTGCCGCCCGTAGAACCAACCGTGCGGAAGTTATTCACATTAAACGTAATAACACCTGTATTTACGATGGCTGTTTCGGATTCAGTATCCGACAGCGGCAAGCCATTCGCCGTCACAAACATGCCGTCACTTGAACGAACAAATACCGTTTGCAGGGCATAACTTACGTTACCAAGCTGATCCTTGGCAGTGTAACGAAGGGTATGTTTTCCCGTAACCGTCAGGTTCAGCGGTTTGTCAACGTATTGCCCGCCTTCGAGCACGTATTCAGCAGCCGTCACTTGAATGTTCTCTGCAGACGATAGATTGTCACTCACCACGTAACCGCCCAGATCTGCTGCCAGGTCAAAGTTCGGTTTGTTTTGCAGCAGTGTTGTGGATGTTTTGTTCAGACGAATTGTTGGTGCCGTGTTATCCAGACCCTCTATCGTGAAATTGACTTGTCTCTTGTTGCCGAGCAGATCAGAAAGCAGAATTGAATGTTCACCATTGGTTGCGTACTCTGCGCTGAAACCCGATACCGGTGTTGCTCCGGCATAGATGACATTGCCCTCAATCGCCGAAGCTGGCATCAACAGACCTACACGTACCTTTCCTTTGGAATAAGTTTGGTCCCCAATCTGAACAAGCTTACTACCATCAATGACTTGTCCGTCGTTATCCACCCGAACCATCGTCACTTCATCTACAGCAGGGATGGAACCGACCAGTGTAGAGATGGCTTCAGATTCGATCTTGGCGCTGTTTCCGGCTGCATCTGCCAGCGAGAAGCGTGCTTTGCTGCCTGAAGTCATCACAATCGACGATTGATTTGTGCCTGCACTGTTTGAAACAACCTGATAGTCCGGAACCTCTCCTGCTTTGGGTAACACTTGAGCCACGATCAGATTGGAAGCAACGACATTATCTCTTGTCGGCACGGCAAAATGAGTAAATTCACCGTTTGCGTTATAGCCATCCCCTGAACTGTCCACTACGGCTGTACCAGCACCATAACGGATTAATGCTTTGAGGTCTGGATGATTATAATGAAGTGTAATATCCGCTTCTGGCGGTGTGGTATCAATATTGCTCACTGTCGCTGTCACACTTCCGGTAAAACCGACCGCATCCTCGTACTCAAACGTAAATTCACCGTTTTCTTTGAAGTTTTTGTACGATGTTGGCAGATTGGTGATTCGGATCGGTTCGCTCGATTTCAGACTCACTTTAACCGTTCCATTTGTCGCGGCAATGGTGGAATATTTCACGTTCACCACTGGCGGCGTATCATCAAAGTTGGAAACAACGATAAATACGGTTGCTGTATTGTCGCCATCTTTCACCGTGAAGGAGTAACTTCCGTTGCGGTAGATTTTGAAGCGTTTGTTCGCCTCCAGTGTCTCCGGCATTTCCGGGTTACTATCTGTTGGCTTCACCGTCTTGCCATCCACCAGATCAAATACGATCTCCTGACCTTCGTTCTGTCCGCCATCCTGAACTTTCTCTCCGCCGCGAATCGGCGTGATCTGCTCCAGGGAAGCGAGAGCATAAGCCGGAGCATCCTGAATCTGAATTTCAGGTGTTACAATCTCACTGATATTGTCGTAGAAGCCTTTGAACTTCACACGAACTTTGGACTTCAGTTGTCCCGTATCGTCAGTGTCCACAGGCACACCTACATAATTCGTATATGGCAGCCATGTACTCCAGTTGTCCCCACCATTCGTGGACACGGAGTAGAAATATCCTTCCTGTGCCGGTACGTCAACGGTTAGTTCCATAATGGCAGTATATCCGTCATCTCCCGGGCCTTCGGTCCGAATCAAACGTGCGCTGCCCACAGGCGGCTCACTGCTTAAATAAAAGACAGAGAATACACCGGTGGTATGGAACATTTTGCTGTTCCCCAGACTGTCGCTGGCATGTACATACAGACGATAGTTCCCGTTATCTTTTTTATTGTCCACCTGCAGGGTGATCAGGCGATCAGCAGGTGAAGTGCTCCACCCTTTTCCTTCCGGGTCGGGTTCCTGCTCTTCTTGTCCCTCAACCACCTTGATCCATTGATAACGGATGTTCTTGGCGGCTACACCCGCAAAGTCAACGAGCGTATCTGATACATCAATCTGCACAGACTGTTCCGGCATTGGGTACAAGTAACCTTGAGAACCAAACTTCACATTTGGCGGCAAATGATCAAACTTGTACTCCTGATAGTAGTAATAATACCGTCCGGTATCCTGCTGTTTAATGCGTACATGGGCGTACCATGTGCCATTCAGCGTTTTATCAGCAGGGAAGCTGTACTTTTCGGCGGCTACGTCGCCCAGCTTTGTTTCTTTCGGTGCGTCTTCAAAAGCAGTCCACTTGCTGTTGCCCGCAGGGCGCTCAGAGCTTTGTGTATACTGGTATTCGATGGTATCAATCGGAACACCAGCCACTGTAAAGTCTGGTCCGTCATTGATCGCATACGTGCCCGGGTAAGCCTTGAATTTCGTGGAAATGACCAGCACATCCACCGCCTTGGGTTCAGCCGCTGCTGAATGACCCGCGACATCCTGTGCTTTGACATGCAATTCATAACGGCCGCCTTTGGTTATAGCCGGATCTTTCAATGTCGAAATTTCGGCCTCGCCTGCCGCATTGAGTGTAGCATCCTGCCATCCGGAAGCAGAGGTCTCTTTACCCTCGGCTACAAACTGGTACTGAATCTTATCATTTTTGATCGAAGAGGTCGGGTCAGTCGCTCTGACCGTAATCTTCACATTGTCTGAGTTGTTGTCCACCACATTGCCGATCTCAACGTTTGGATCATCATTGTCGATCTTGAGCAAACCTACATGGTAAGACCAGTTCGAATCATCCTGCATGAAATCGGAAAGCGGCCATTGCGCAACATTGCCATAATCCGAGAGATTGGGCAGTATATTTTGGCGATAATATTCTTCCAGCTCCGCAGGTGTCGCATCGGGATGCTGTGCAAGATAGGCTGCACGTTCCGTGCTTCCTTTGTCGTATTGCATCCGCTGACGAGCCGAGTCCCATGTCATATCTGCCGTCCATGTATGCAAGTACCAGTTCCCGTTCAGGGGTGTGCCGTCATTCGGAAGCTCAACTTTGGTACCGTTCTGCCCCGCTGACAGTGTTATGCCTTCATATCCTGAAGGGTACAGCTCGTCCGCTGGCTGCTTCTGGGTGAGAGAGTATCTTTTCACAGCTGCAAAATGGTCGTCCTTCCCTGCAAAAGGATCAGCCTGGCTCTGATTCAGCACATAATACACCAAACCTGAACCACTGCCTGGGCGGAACAAACCTTTGCTGGCCTGACCATTCAAATCGGGATCGAACGCCTGGATTGTAAATGAACCATCCCCCACGTACTGCCCTTCGGGGATGACTTCTCCGTGTTGGTTCTCATAGACAAAATTCACTTCAGGTGCTGTGTTGTCCACAGACAGATCGGCCCATGCAATGTTCTTGACCGGTTCAACAAGCACGTTGCCTGCATAGTCAGTGAGTGCTTTCCCGTCTCCCGGATTGCTGGCATGTTCAAGTGCAGCCGTTTCTAACAGCGATGTTTCAATGCTTTTGCCATCCGGTACGGTCATGCGGAATGTCCATGTATTGGTGTTCTGACCGCTGACATAAGCTGCTGTCAATCCGTTAGCGAACTTAAGTCTGGTGTCCTCGGTTGGATTAAATGCACTGATGACCTGTTCGTTGAGGTATACGGTAAAATCAACAACATCACCCTTGTTCAGCACAAGACCTGTCAATACCTCCGGCTGCACACCGTTGCGAGATGCCGAGTACTGAGGTACGCGTGCATCGATAATTGTTCGGAATGTACCGCCGGGCTGTGCGTTGTCCGCAAAGGGAACGGTACCTATACCGTTAAAAGCCGCAACCGGGTTCCCCGCCCCGTCAATGAAACCAGCCGCATTCATGCGTTCCAGAAAGGTCGGCCGATCTGCCTCCGATGGTGCACTCAGACGCTTCGGATCAATAGGAATGTTGCCTGTACTATCATTCATCGCTGCCTGATAACGGAAATTAAATGTGGAACGTGCATGGCTGTTCAGATTCAGTCCACCTAAAGCAAAATTACTATAACCGCTGTCTGCACTTGTCAGATAATAGGTAGAAGGTTCAAATCCGTCTCCCCCCGGATTGCTGAACAGTTCGGTTCGCATGAAGCTAAACTTACCGTCAACCTGTTCCGAAGCATCCTCTGCCAGCGAAGGAAATACCGGTTCGCTGAAATTCAGCGCCAGGTTCATATAACTCCCCTGCTTCAGGAACAGTTCGTTCTTCTGTACAGCTGGGTCAGCATTAAACCGAACTGCACCATTATGTGTAAAAGTGTTGCCATTGTATGTAGGAGGCGTAATGTCCGCAAAATAAAGCTCGATGTCGCTGGCGCTTTCAATCGTTCCTCCACCAAGTTCAATCTCGATCGTATCGTTCGGACCAAAAGCAATCCACGATGAGTTTACTGAACTTTTAGTATTCACGATGAATTTTGTAGAACCATTGATACTTACAGATACTTGACCTTCAAAACCGAATAAAGTCTCCATTGAACCAATTTTAAAGAGCATTCTGGCCTGTCCACCTTCAGCCAATCGTCTAAGGGTTGGATTGGAGGCCACGGAAATCTTCGCAACCAACTGACCAGGCAAACTCATTTTCACGTATCCTGCGTTCAATACAGTGACGTTGCTCTTCTTTACTGATGTTCCCGGGGCACCAGCTGCAAAAAGACCAAAGCTGTTCGCATCAGAATTTTTAATATTGTTGTTCCAGGAGGACATATCTTTCCGATTCATAATTTTTCCGCCACCATTGGGTATCCAAATATCCTGGTAGTCTGCTGCTGCGGAGACGGTGTTCATCTGCGGCCAACTAACCGATGTCAGCGTAAGCAATACGGCAAGCAAGCAAATTCCTAACTTTTTGAGCATGCAAAGATTCTCCTTTTCCCATTATGTATTCGATTTCTTCAAAAGCTTGCGTATATCTTCTACCGTCACACAAATATGGATGCCATTCATGGTGCGAAATGAACCAGAGATTAATCCGATGACACGCCCCTCTTCATTCAGCAATGGGCCACCTGACATCCCGGGAGATACTTGGGCCGAAGTCAGCAGGCGAATCACATCGTTCACCTCAGCCGTTGGAGCATTGACGATGCCCTCTGTGATGATTTTGCCATCCTTGAGCGGATAACCGATTGCAAACGATCTTTGTCCATGCCTTGCGGAAGGTTTGTCATCAGACAAAGCAAGTGCTGGACGTTTCAGCGGTTCTTTTACAGAAAGCAATGCCACATCTGTATCTCCGTCGACACCTAGAACAAGGAGTTTCTGAATAGAGCCATCCTCAAACACTGCCTCGTAAGAAACGGCATCCTTCACAACATGTGCGGCTGTAAGCGCTCGTCCGTTTCCAATCAGAAAGCCGCTGCCTACGGTTTTCAGCGTTCCGTCCTTTCGGTACGCTTTCAGATAGAAAACTGCTTGGGCTGCTGATGAATAGACCTTTTCTGCTCCTGAAGCAACGTTGGCCTGTGCACTTCCTTCCGCAAAAGAAACCAATGGTTTTGTAAAACTGCTCACACAAGCTACAATCAGCAGTAAGACAGCGACACCCATTATCAAGTTCCGCAAACACCACGTTGTGATTTTCCTCTCCATGCTCTCCACTCCATAAGTCCATAGTTGCGTAAAGATAGGTCTTTTGGTGCTTTCATCAGGTTCTTTCGACATATCACGCACCCGGATTATACAGGATTACAATAAACAAAAAATAAACAAAGAAAATTGTCGAAATTCAATTGCACCCCCTGGGGATATCCGCTACAATGCCGATAGAATACTAGAGATGATTGGTAATCTCCCAAAGGAGCAGCAGAATGTGTTAATACGAATATCAGGTGTTGTTCTCACAGTGTTACTCGCTGTTACGCTGCTGGTTCTATCCACAGCAAGAGAACCGCAAGCTGCCGCGCTCCATGCACGTCAGGGCATTCTCGATCTATCCACCTGGAACCCGAAGCTTGAGGGTCGTATCAGGCTCGACGGTGAATGGGAATTTTATTGGAAACAGCTGCTACCAGCTCCAGATCACATGACGGATGGCAAACAACAAGAAGCCACGGCATCACCTGATGATTATGCAGAGGTCCCGGGCACTTGGGGACAGCTTCAGGTAGACGGCAAACACCTGCCCTCCCACGGTTATGCTACATACCGGCTTGTGCTCCGCAATACACCTGTCGAGGGTACACTCGCCATCAAGAAGAGCAACATTCGTTTCGCCAGCGAAATTTATGTCAATGGCGCCAAACTGATGCAAGACGGACAAGCCATGGAGAAAACAGCAGGTTATAAGGCAGGCAATTCACCGCAGATCGGATTTTTCCCGTATCATGGTGGCGATATTGAAATACTCGTTCGTGTCGCCAACTATGACTATCCCAATGCAGGCATCTCGGGTCCACTCTTTTTCGGAGAACAGGCCGCCATGCTAAAAAGCCATCAGAACCGCACAGCTATTGAACTGGCAACCATGGCTGTATTGGCCACCATATCTATCATTTTTCTCATCAGCTATTTGGGCTCTGCCCTGTATCGAAACCGGGATGACTCGCTGCTGATTCTCGGCCTCATCTGCCTGTTCTATGCCCTTTACAATGGCATGATCAGTGAACGTGTGCTGGCGGGAACCAGCCTGAACCTTTCCTTTAATATGTTATATAAAATTAAAGATTTCTGCTCCGTTACTTGTCTCGGCCTGTTAATCTTTTATTTCTACCGCTTCAGATCGGGCATAATGTCCGGAATAATGACCTTGATTACACTGTTTATATTAGGGGCTTATATTTGCCTGCTCACATTTCTTCCGATTTCTATTTACGTGTTGACGGCACCGTTCGTTATTGGACTCTATACGCTGGTACTGTTGTGGCTGCTCATACAATGTGCAATACGATATGTCATTAGTGAAAAGGGGGAGCGTCTATCCAGCTTCCTGTGGTACGCCGCAATACTCTGTATTACGCTGTACTGTCTGGATGTTAACCTGTTCTCTATATCACTCAAAGAAAATGTGAATATCGGACAGTTTTGCATCGTTTTATTCAGCATCCTGATGCTCTTTCTCGTCGTGCTTCGCTTTTTCGAGGCTTACCGTACCGTTCGCTCGCTCAAGGACCAGCTTCTCTTGCTGGATCAGGTGAAGGATGATTTTCTGTCCAATACTTCGCATGAGCTGAAAACACCGCTCAACGCCATCGTTAATATTAGCGAAAGTCTGCTTCGAGGTTCCGAAGGAGCGCTCACGGAGGATCAGGCACATAATCTGGCCATTGTAACGGGCAGCGGGAGACGTTTGACTTATTTGGTGGATGAACTCCTCGACTATTCCAAAATGAAGCATGGTGACATCACCCTGCATCGCTCGGCAACGGATCTATCCTCTTATGTTGATTCCGTTATGCGTATGCACTCCTTCTTGCTAGGTACAAAAAAGCTGGAACTGCTGAACGAGATTACAGCCAAATTCCCGTTGATCTATGCGGATGGCAACCGACTCGTGCAAATACTGCACAATCTGATCGGTAATGCAATCAAATTTACAGAGGAAGGCTCTGTACGCATCAGCGCTGCTGTCGTTCAGGGCAAAGCTGAGGTGCGCATTACAGATACCGGGCGCGGGATCAGCCCGGACAAGCTGGAGCATATTTTCCTGCCCTTCGAGCAGGAGGCGGATGCGGGACCAAGGGCTGCCGGGGGTACGGGACTAGGTCTCAGCATTACGCGTAAGCTCGTTGAAATGCACGGTGGAACCATCCACGCGGAATCGTTACCTGGTGAAGGTGCGACGTTTGTACTCACTTTTCCGCTTGCCGAAGGTAAAAAGGAAAACCGCGTCAATGTTACCCCTGTCAGTATGCCTCCTGCCATCACAGGTCATCGAGCACTGAGATATGATGAACCTCTCATTATGAAAGGGACCAGAGCGGAGTGGATTCTCGTCGTAGATGACGATGCTGCCAATCTGCAAACGATCAGCAGTCTGCTGAAGCTGGAAGGTTACAGTTATGCCGTTACTTCACGCTCCGATTCTGTATTAGAGCTGCTAGACCAGTTACCTTCCATACATCTGGTGATTGCGGATATCATGATGCCGGGAATGTCCGGCTATGAGCTTCTGGATCGCATCCGGGAGCGCTTCTCGCCTTCTGAACTGCCAGTGCTCATGCTGACCGCTGGCAACAAAGCTCATCAGTTAAAGCTGGCTTTGGAGAAAGGCGCTAACGATTTTGTATCCAAGCCCTTTGAATTGGAGGAACTGCTGGCCCGAATTGGTGGTCTGACCCGGATGAAAACGTCAGTGCAGGCTGCCCGTAATGCCGAGATCTCCTTTTTGAGGTCCCAGATCAACCCGCATTTTCTATACAATGCCTTGAATGCTATTGCTGAATTATGTGTCGATGAGCCAAATGAAGCAGAACGATTGATTTTGCAATTATCCAGTTATCTGCGGGGCAGTGTGCATTTCAAACATCTGGACTCCAAAACCAGTCTGGAGAATGAGCTGGACATGATTAACGCTTATGTAGCGATTGAACAAGCCCGCTTCGGATCAAGGCTGGAGGTTATTATCGATGTGGACGCCGATGTGGATCGAACGATGCAGATCCCGCCGCTAACCCTGCAGCCTTTGATTGAAAATGCGATTCGTCACGGACTGATGTCTCGTGTGGGCGGCGGACGTGTGATGCTGTCCATTCGCAATCTGAATGAAGCAGAAGCAAGGTTTACCATCGAGGATAACGGTATGGGTATGACCAAACAGAGAATGAACGATATCCGGCAGGTATCCGACGGAAGCACGGGTGTAGGTCTATGGAATATATCCAGCAGACTAAAGCTGCTGTATAACAGAGATTTTCAGATGGAGAGTCATGATGGTGAGGGGACTCGCATTACATTTGATCTTCCCATCCAGCACCATACCTCTAAGGGGAACGGGAGGCATATGACATGATCAAAGTAATCATTGTAGACGATGAGGACCTGTCGCTCAAGCGGCTAAAGCGTATATTGATGGAAAGCGGAGCCGTTGAGGTGTGCGAAGTATTCCAGAATCCGGAGAAGGCTTGTGAGTATGCAGCACAGCATCGCTTTGATGCAGCCTTCCTTGATATTACGATGCCGCGTATTTCCGGAATGCAGTTGATTGGAGAATTGCGCAAGCATCAGGCTTCCCTGCCAATCGTGCTCGTAACGGGGTATGAGGAGTATGCCGTGCAGGCTTTTGATAAGGAAGTAACGGATTATATCATTAAACCGGTGACAGCCGAACGTGTGAGCAGCAGCATACAGCGCTTGCAGCAGCGACTTCGTAACACTACAGCCTTGCCTGAGCCGATTGCCCCGGCTCCCCGCTTAACGGTGCAGCTATTTGGTGAATTTACTGTGCTCGGCGGAGCAGATGCCAACAATCCTGTCAAACTAAGAACACCCAAAACAGAGGAATTGCTCGCATTCCTCTTATATATGAAATCAACAACCCGTGATGCTCTTGCAGATACGTTGTGGAAAGATCTTAGTCCTCAGAAAGCCTGGACCAACATCAACTCGACGCTGTATTATGTCAGACGTGCAATTGGAGACAACAGCGATGTTCCAATTATTCTCAAGGATCGTAACGGAATTCGTATGGATCGTGAAGTCATTGATTGTGATCTGTACGAGTTCGAAGCCTTATTGCGTCAAATTCGCCAAACCTCGACCTATCAGCCGGAGATGTTTGAACGTATAGATGCTCTATATCGAGGGGAGCTGTTGAAGGGACGACATTATGAATGGGCTTTGCCATGGTCAAGACAGCTCGAAATGGACTTCATTACAACAATGGAGACAGCAGCTCAATATCATATTCAGCAAAATCAGCCCTTGCGTGCCCTTCATTATCTGGATCGGATTCTGCAGATTGATTCTATTCGGGAAGACATTCATCGTGAGATGATTATGCTGTATCTATCCCTGGGTCGGCGCACGGAAGCCCAGTGGCAATACCAGCGGTTGGAGGAACTCCTGCAAGAAGAGCTGGGCTCCCGCCCGTCCTCCGATATCCAGCAGCTGCTGCGCCAAAGGTAACCTGATAAGATAAAAAATCAGCCCAAGCCAGGCGGTATCACCAACCACAGGCTTGGGCTTTTTGTATGTTTTACATGTAATTACAGATTCTCAGTAGCAAGCGTAAAACCTTCAATAACCGCGTCCTCATCCACCTCAATCATGATACAGCGTCTTCCCTGATAGTTGACTTGTCTCACATATTTGAGGTCCTGCGGACTGATCGAGATGGTTGCCACCTTCGTATCAATCTTGATCGATTTGGAGGTGTACTTCGGCATCACACTGTTTGCCTTCAGCTCATAATTTTTGTTGTCCACGATCGTTTCAAAGGCACGTTCCACCTTTTCGGTAGTCAGATCTTCTACGCCGCTGGCGGTAAGCAGACGTTCCACGTCTTTGTAGTCCAGCTTCGGCGGCTCTTCCTCATGGGACTCCTCATTCACTTCAATCACCCGGTTGATCTCTTCATACACATGGGCCAGTGTGGTCGCATCCATCTGCTCACCCGTGATCTCTTTAACGATATCTTCAAAAATCGCCCGCTCCTCAAGCGCCGTTACGGAACGTTCCCCATTCAGTACATTTTCTACAAAATGAGGGTCCGGGAAGTTTGATTTCCCCGTGCAATACAGCACACGGTTCACATCGGAGTAATTATCGGTCACGCTTGGATAAAGAAAGCCCTGTTCAGGCGTGCTTAATTTGATAATAGGATCAACGATGATGTTATATTTAAACTCTCGCTCCACATAGTCGAAGAGCAGCGTCTTCCGCTGTTTCTCCGTCGAGTTCACACTGCACAGGATGAAGGGATGCGCAAACACCTCGTTTTTCTCGCTCTCTTCCGCTTCATCATTTCTGGCCTTTGTCGGCAAATAATACTGCCCTTTGATAAACGTAACCACCATATCCCGCTCATACTTGGCATCGGCCAGCATACGGTCAACGAGCATCAGCATCAAATCCTGCCACTCATCCGGGTCACCTGTGACGAGGGCCTGATGAAGCATCACCTGTGCGGGCTCTTCTGCCTCTTCCTGAAACTTCAGCTCGAACAGCTTCTGATCCAGCTCGCCTGTCAGCAATTTTTTGAAATTACCCATGTATAACTCTTGCTTCTCCCGATCCACCAGTTCAAACGGATGGCGTTCCCAGTGATAAACTTCATTGGTTTCTTTCGTAATATAGACATTCAGGATGTCGTAAATGTTCAGCAGGTCATGATCCAGCTTGAATTGTTTGCGAATGTGCGCGACTTCTTTTTTATTCATGATTCGTTAGACAACTCCTCAAGTAAATTGGCTTTACAAGTATAAACGATAAAAAAAAGCTGCGCCAGAAGGAGGTTTGCTGTTCGTGATTTTGTTCAGAATATATCCCTGTAAAACAGCAAAAAACACACCTTATTACAGGCGTGCATTTTAGACGATTCCTACTAAACTACTTGCTCGATAACTGTTCAAAACCCAGGAAATATATGGTACAATCACATGGCAATGGAAAGGCTATATGGTCGGTCGGCTAATCTCCCGGAAGGGAGGTGATGCCTTGTGACAGTATTTGAATCCTTGATGCTGATGCTGACCTTTGGTTTGCTGATTACAGCATTGCTGTCCAATAAAGACAAGTAGACCGCCCCCGAGCTAAGGATGCGGTCTACCAATGATTCGTACCTCTGCTTTAAAAGCCCACCGCCCTTAAAAGCGGCTATTGCATGGAGAGTCGTGTTCGCGCACGGCTCTTTCTGCATTATAAGCTCTTTCTGCCCTTATTATAACATGGCAATTTGATATTTCAATTGGTACAGCACACTTAATTCCCAGCTTACTTCCATTCTTCTTCTATACTTAAACAACATTTGTCTATGTCCAAGCAACGTCAAGCTATGGCTGAAATTCCCTTGATGAGTTAAGTTCATCATAGTTAGTAACTGCACTCCCAACATGGAAAAATGATATTTCGTTATTTTCAAAAAAACAGGACGAGGAAGGAAGCGAGCGATATAATGAGCACACATACAACTTCAATGATGGGATTTGCCCCTGCGCTGGGCTGGAATTCATGGAATACGTTTACGTGGGACATTAATGAGCAGTTGATTCGGGATGTAGCTGATGTATTTGTGACGGAAGGTTATCGGGACGCCGGATACGAGTATATTGTCATTGACGATTGCTGGAGCCTGAAGGAGCGGGATGCGGACGGCAACCTGGTTGTTGACCCCGCCAAATTCCCGAGTGGAATGAAGGCGCTTGCAGATTATATTCACGACAAGGGTCTGAAGTTCGGCATGTACTCTTGTGTCGGTACGCATACTTGCGCCGGTTACCCGGGAAGCTTCGAGCATGAGTTCCAGGATGCAGCGCTGTTCGCCGAATGGGGTGTCGATTATTTAAAATATGACTACTGCTTCAAGCCGCGCCATATCTCTGGCGAGCTGTTATATAAACGGATGAGCCTTGCCCTCAAAAACTGCGGACGCGACATTCTCTTCTCTGCCTGCAATTGGGGAGAAGACAACGTGTATGAATGGATTCGTGAATCAGGGGCACATATGTACCGTTCCACCGGGGATATTCGTGACAACTGGGATTCCGTCAAGGAGCTGGCCCTGTCACAGATCGGTAAACAAAGCTATACCGGCTCCTTCTGCCACAACGACATGGATATGCTGATCGTTGGCATGTATGGTGGAAGCAATAGCGATTTTATCGGCAGCATTGGCGGATGCAACGATATTGAATACAAAACCCACTTTTCCCTCTGGTCCATGATGGATTCACCGCTCATGATTGGATGTGATGTGCGCAAGGCCAATCAGGTCACCAAGGACATTTTGCTTAACCCCGATCTGCTTGCGATCAATCAGGACCCGGAGGCACGCGGTGCTTATCGCATCAAACCAGAGCCGCAATGGTTCCACACGGATGATGTATTTATGCTGGTGAAGGTGCTTACGGACGGAGATCTGGCCATTGGCTTTTTCAACCTGAGCGACAGCCAGCGCGAGCTTTCCCTGCAATTCTGGGATATGGGACTGCCTTACGCATCAGGTTACTCCCTGTCTCTCTATGACTGCTGGGAGCACAAGGAACTGGGTGTATTCCGTGAACGTTATGCACCGGTCGTTGCAGCTCACGATTGTCTCGTCGTACGGGCCAAGCTGGTGAAATAAATGGCACAAAGCCGCCTGTGCACCACCTGTCAGGTTCCGCTCTCATCCGACGATGTCGGCATCTATCTCAAGCTAGTCTCACGCACAGCCCAGCAATTTCTCTGCATTGACTGTCTTGGTGTGAAGCTGAACTGCGGGCGTGAGCCGATTGAGAAGCTGATTCGGTATTTTCGCGAGTCCGGGAACTGCTCCTTGTTTCGCTAACGGTCTCACTTTTTCTGGTGCAGCATCATGTATGCGGATGGCGTATGTGATGTTGCCTTTTTGAATACTCTGGAAAAATAAAGCGGATCATGATATCCCACCGAATAGGCTATGGATTGAATAGACAGCCCGGATAACTTCAACAGCCCACAGGCACGCCGAATACGATAGGAAGTCAGGTATGCTGATATTGATTCGCCCGTAGCTTCTTTGAACCTGCGGAACAGATAACTTCGCTCCAGGTTAACCGCCTGTACAATCTCCGTAACGGTCAAGGTTGGCTTCCAATAGTTCTGCTCAATGTATGTCCTCGCCATCCACACGTAATCCTTGGGCTCTGCTTCCGCTTGGCGAGGGAAATACTCTATGTAATAGGACAACAACAGCTGCAGGCGCGCATCCGCCCTCAATACTTCGCCTGGTGATGCTCCCGCATTCCAGCTTAGATAAAACCAGGGCTCCAGCGTTTCGGGCGCAGCTGGCAGTACAGGGCGCTGAACCGATAGCTGTGTCAAATCTACGAATCGCGAGGCGTCTCGTCCGTTGAACTCGATCCATACGTACTCCCACGGGTCCGCCGGGTCGGGGTAGTAATAGATTTCCTTTTGCGGAAAAATGATAAAGCTCTCTCCGGCACCCAGCCGAAATTGTTGACCTCCGGTCTCCAGTGTGCCCTGTCCTTGAATGATATAATGCAGTGCGTAAATGTCACGTACGCCAGGTCCCCACTGGTGGAGATTGATCGGTTTGTGACCACCGCTAATAAAATAAATCTGGCTTGCCCTGCTTCCGTCTCGCCATAACGAGTCCACACCCGAACACCTCCACTCTTGATACCAGTCATTATATATCATTATGGGGGTGTCTTGGTTTAATTTCGATGCTGGAAACAACACTTCAAGTTGCTTATGATAGAGATAGAGGGTTCAATACCCAACATAATTGTAAGCGCAACCATACATCTTGAATCGGCTTGAATATAAATGTTCAATTCAGAGAGGAGAATGTTGTGTGCTTCGAACAGTTACGGTAGAAAATGGTCAAGTTCAAGGACTGCCCGCTGCAGACCCCCGAATTACAAGCTTCAAAGGTATCCCTTTTGCTGCGCCCCCGGTGGGGCAGAACCGCTGGCGCGCACCGCAGCCGGCAGAGGATTGGGACGGCGTGCTGCAAGCTTTTGATTTTGCGCCGACCTCTATGCAGGCTCCAACCGTTATTGATGACAATAATATCTATACACGAGAATGGGCTGTTGACCCTGACCTGCCAATGGATGAGGATTGTCTGTATTTGAATGTGTGGACCCCTGCCAAACGGACGGATGAGAAGCTGCCCGTTTTCGTCTGGTATTTTGGCGGCGGGCTTCAGGTAGGTCATACTGCCGAAATGGAGTTTGATGGTGAGCGCATTGCTCGCAGAGGCATTGTGGTCGTGACCATCAATTATCGACTGAATGCGTTCGGCTTCCTGTGCCACCCCGAGATTACTGCCGAGTCGCCACATGCACCTGCAAACTTTGGTCATCTCGATCAGCAGGCAGGCACAGCTTGGGTGAAGCGTAACATTGCCGCATTTGGCGGTGACCCGGAGCAAATCACGATTGGTGGACAATCCGCCGGTGGCGGCAGTGTGCTCAGCCAGATGACCTCGCCTCAGAACAAAGGTTTGTTCCAGCGAGCCGTCATTATGAGCGGTATCGCGACTGAGCTGTATCCAAAGGTACATGTACCTGCTGTCCGCAGTACGCTGCAAGATGCCGAGCAGAAAGGGGTAGATTTTTTCCGTTTCCTTGGAGTATCTTCACTGGAGGAAGCCAGACAACTGGATGCCGTCACACTGCGAGATAAAATTTTGGAGTATAGAAGCTTCTGGGGAACGGTCATTGATGATCAGTTCTGTGTAGGTGATCCCTTCACCCGTTTCATGCAGCACAAGCGCGAGCTCGTGCCCGTGATGCTGGGTCACACCTCCTCCGAGTTCTGGACACGGCCTGCGGTAAACAGTATGGAGGAACTGAAGCAGATGGCTGCGGAGCTGTTTGGCGAGGATGCTCCTGCTTTCCTGCAGCTATGTGAAGCCGATACGGGCGATATCGATCATGCCTTGCAGCGGGCCTCCATCCGCATGATTGAACATGCGATCCAGCTTGTAATCCGTTCGAACAGCGGTCATCCGTCAGAAACACCTCTCTATTATTATAACTTTGATGCAGAGATTCCAGGCTGGGATCAACCGGGTACGTTCCACTCCGTTGATTTGTGGTTTTTCTTTGAAACACTTGCCAAATGCTGGCGGCCTTTTACCGGCAAGCATTATGACCTGGCACGCCAGATGTGCAATTATCTATCTAATTTCATCGCAACAGGCGACCCGAATGGTCTCGATTCCACTGGCAGACCGCTACCATACTGGATTCCCAGCAGCATCAAGCAACCCTATCGCATGGAATTTACGGATCAGGCACAGTTGCAGCTAGCGGAGCCCGGACCTCTGCTTGAATTAGTGATTGAATACTTTTTCAAAAAGCAAAATGAACCTGTAGTTTAATACGTGTGGCTTCTGAATAGGCTGTGCGGTAGCGCATGGCCCTCTTTCTGAGCAAATTATCTTAGTGGAGACATCACTTTAGTTAGGCAATTTGCACACTAAATTTACAAAAACATCACATAATCAATAGACTTCCCTTATTCTACCATGGTAAAATTGATTATAATACTCCACTTTAGATAGAGGTATAAAATATGATTATTTCGCATAACTTAGCGGCTACTAGTACACATAGGAGAATTCAAGAAAACGCCCGTAATAGCTCTAGCCACCTACAAAAACTATCTTCTGGGCAAAGAATTGATAGTGCTTCTGATGATGCAGCAGGACTAGCAATATCCGAAAAAATGAGGGCACAGATTCGGGGACTTGACCAAGCAAATCGAAACATACAGGATGGGATTTCTCTTGTTCAAACAGCAGAAGGTGGACTGCAAGAAATTTCAGCTATTTTACAAAGACAGAGAGAGCTGGTTGTTCAGGGTCTAAATGATACATACACCACTAACGATCGTCAGATGATTGAAAGTGAAATCAAAGAGCTTACGAATGAAATAAACCACATTTCCCAAGGCACAAGCTATAACACCATAAACTTGTTGGCAAGAGATGATTATGAAATACTGGCGGATCGTTCAAGTTCTAGTACAAACACTTCCCTTACTGAGCCGCCTACAATTCCAACCATACAGAAAACTGTAGTTTATGCACCCCCTGGGACACCCCCAGAAGCAAGACACCTGATCAGCCATTCTAATACGTCATCTACAACTCAGACGCATACAAACACAAATGTAATTACTCCGATAACCTCGCAGGATTCGAGACAAGGTTACAACGAGTATAGTGTAGATACGTATACAACAACTAAAACAGATACAGAGCGTTCAGTATATGAAACGTTAGCACCTGCAACCGATCCGCAATATTCAGCACCAGACTATTGGCATGCTTCGGGAACGAATACAACTTGGTTTGGGCCCAAAACGTTAGGTCGTGTTTATGGCACGATGAGTGAGAATGTAGAAGTCGACGGCATGATGCAACCAGTGCAGTATACATCTAGAAGCAATGCCGGTACAGTTCCGGCTTGGGATCATATGTGGTTTCCAAATAGCGAGGTATCGATAAAAAGAATCCGGACTATACTTCCGGATAATTCGATGCAAATCGAATATATCATAAATAATGGAAATCCAACGGATACGAATTTAAAGCTAAGTAACCTAATTAACCCGCCTGATAATTCAGTGATGACAGATGCAAATGGGCTACTTATCCCTAATGGTGTAACATCCATTAATTCGCCATCCGGGAATACATATACGATGACAGGAACGGAAGCAAATGCTAGTATTACGTTCGATAATTCACTCGGTTCTCTATCACCAACCCAACTTGCAATTCATAATCCCGCAGGGGGACAACCCACAATTAATTTTGATTGGGATGTTAACATCCCTTCTCAATCAAGTTTAACGTTTGCTTTCAAATACGGCCCTTTCTCATTAAATTTGGATGTATTTGAACGTACAAACGAAACAGAAGTGTCTACACGCATAGAAACAACTACAAATGTCGAGATCAAGGACATAGACTATATCACACCGAAACTCACGGTCCAAGCCGGAGCAAATCAAGGGCAACATATGGATATCCCCTTATTCAACGTGCAGGCTGATGAGTTAGGCATTACAACGATGGGCTTGTTACCACCATCTATTCAAGAACAAGCATTATCTCGGGTAGACAAAGCCATCTCCAAAATTTCCAGTATTCGTGGAATATACGGTGCAATCCAAAATCGAATGGAACATGCATTAAACAATACAAGTAATGCTACAGAGAATTTGAGTAATGCAGAATCTCGAATTAGAGATGCAGACATGGCCAAAGAAATGTTAGAGTATACGAAATCAAATATCTTATTGCAGGCTGCACAAGCCATGCTCACACAATCGAATCAAAGCCCTCAATCCGTTCTACAATTGCTCCACCAGTGAACAAGATTTAGGAGTGTCCCAAAAGCCATTTATAGGCCTTTTGGGACACCTCCTTTTTGATCTTGGCTGCTTTTTATTGTACTCTTTAATGCTTATATACTACGTTAAACGTTAATCCCACTCAAAAGCTCCAGTATACAACTGATAATACGTACCTTTCGCCGCTAGCAGCTGATTGTGGTCACCACGTTCCTTGATGTGGCCATGTTCCATGACCATAATGGCATCGGAATTACGTACTGTTGACAAGCGGTGAGCGATAACAAAAACAGTTCGACCATGCATCAGATTATCCATTCCCTTCTGGACCAGCGCTTCTGTACGCGTATCAATGGAGGAAGTCGCTTCATCCAGAATCATGACAGGCGGGTTCGCAATCGCCGCTCTTGCAATTGCGAGCAACTGGCTCTGTCCCTGGGATAATCCATTACCGCTACCATCAAGCCAGGTGTTATATCCATCTGGCAATCGTTCGATGAAACTTGATGCATAGGACAATCTGGCAGCCTGGATTACCTCCTCGTCACTGGCCTCCAGCCTCCCGTAACGAATATTGTCAGCTACTGTACCCGAGAACAAATGGGTATCTTGCAGCACTATTCCCAAGGAACGACGCAGGTCTGCTTTTCGCATACGACGAATATGGATGCCGTCATATATAATCTCGCCTTCTGTAATATCGTAGAAGCGGTTGAGCAGATTGGCTATCGTTGTTTTGCCTGCCCCGGTCGCACCGACAAAGGCGAGCTTCTGTCCAGGTAGCGCGTATAACGTAATATCCTGAAGCACCTGCTTTTTCCCGTCATACGTAAAGCCCACGCCTCTGAATTCCACTTTGCCTCTTAACGTTACCGTAGAGCCATCCTCCAGTTTCCAGACCCATCCTGTCTGATCTGCTTTCCTCTCCAAGGTCACACGCCCTTCATCTGTTTCAGGCTGTTCATCCATCAGATTAAATATGCGCTGTGCTCCAGCAAGCGCAACGACAAACATGCTCACCTGAGAGGAAATTTCGGCAATCGGCATCGTAAAATTACGCGACAGACTCAGAAAAGCGGCTATGCTTCCCAGCGTCAAACCCGCATTCCAGCCTGATATCGCCATAGCCCCGCCTGCAATTGCAACAAGTACATAGATCAAGGTCGCCAGATTGGCATTAATCGGCATCAGTATATTGGAGAACTTGTTCGCGGTTGCCGAATTGTTAAACAACTCATCGTTCAGACGTGCGAACTGCGCCGTGGCATGCTGCTCGCGGCTGAACACTTGCACCACCTTTTGCCCATGAATAATCTCCTCAATATATCCGTCCACCACACCGATGGATTCCTGCTGCCTAAAGAAGTGGTCCGTTGCCTTCGTGCCCACCTTCTTCGTAACCCAGAGCATGACAAGCGCGCCCAGCACGACAACAATGGTCAGTGGAACATCCAGATACAGCATCGTTCCCAGCACCACGATTACCGTAACGGCTGTGGACAACAATTGAGGAAGCCCGTCTGTCAGCATCATATTCAACGTATCCACATCATTGGTATAGTGACTCATAATATCACCATGGGCCTTACGGTCAAAATATTTGATCGGAAGCTTCTGCATGTGTTCGAACAAGCGGTCACGAATCTTCTTCATGATCTGCTGCGAGATCGTAATCATCAGTCGCTTTGAGATAAATGTGCTGATCACTCCCGCAGCATAGATCACAGCCAAAATGATTAAAGCCTGGAACAAGGCATCAAATACCGGATGCTGATCGCCCAGCAGCGGTACAATATAATCATCTATAAGCAATCGCAGAAAAGCTGCTGAAGCGACAGAGACGGCAGAAGTTACAAGCACGAGTATCAGTACAAGAGCTGTTCGAAATTTATAATATTTGAAATAAGACAGCAGACGTTTGATCGTCAGGCCATAATTAATGTTGTCCATCCTGCTCTTCACCGCCTTTCGTCTGGGTATGGTAAGCCTCTTGATAGATTTCGCTTCTGCGGAGAAGCTCCTGATGGGTTCCGATATCGGCCATCCTGCCTTCGTGCAGCACGATAATCTGATCGGCATCTTCGACCGATGCAATGCGCTGTGCAATAATAATTTTGGTTGTATCAGGTATGCTTTCCTTAAAAACACCTCGGATTAATGCATCTGTACGTGTATCCACAGCACTTGTAGAGTCGTCCAATATCAGAATCTTCGGTTTTTTGAGTAATGCTCTGGCAATACAAAGCCTTTGTTTCTGTCCACCGGAAACGTTGGTTCCCCCTTGTGCAAGATGGGTGTCGTAACCGTCCGGAAAAGCCGAAATGAATTCATGTGCCTGTGCCGCCTTACACGCCCGGACCAATTCCTCGTCAGTGGCTGCTTCATTCCCCCAACGCAGGTTCTCTTTGATCGTGCCTTCAAACAACACATTTTTTTGCAGCACCATCGCCACCTGATCTCGGAGCACCTTCAGATCGAAATGCTTCACATTGGTTCCACTAACCAATACCTCGCCGTCACTGACGTCATACAGTCGCGGAATCAATTGCACCATTGTCGATTTGGCACTGCCGGAAGCACCGATAATGCCAACAGTCTGTCCTGAGCGTATGTGCAGATTGATGCCAGATAATGCATACTTCTCCGCTTTGTCAGAGTACCGGAAAGATACATTGCGGAATTGTACTTCTCCACTGTGCAGCTGTGTAATCGGTGATTCCGGGCTGATAATATCGGGCTGCTCGCTCAACAGATCGTTGATCCGTCCAGCAGAGGCCCGGGCAATTGCCATCATAATAATGACAAAACCGAGCGTCATCAGGCTCATCAATATTTGCATGGAATATGCAAATACACTGGTAAGCTCCCCGGTAGTCATGCTCCCGCTTACGACCAGCTTGGCTCCGATCCATGAGATGATTAACATAACGGCATATAACACAATTTGCATCAATGGGAGTTCATACGACAGAATGCGCTCTGCCTTCACCATCTGTGCGAATATCTTCTCGGATACAGCCTGAAACTTGGATATCTCGCGTTCCTCGCGAACGTAGGATTTCACAACGCGAATGCCGCGCACATTTTCCTGAACGACTTTGTTCAGATCATCATAGCTGCCAAAGGCCCGCTCAAAAATAGGAAAAGAATACTTCATAATCAGTCCCATGCCAATTGCCAGTACGGGAATAACAATCACAAACCACATGGCAATTGTCGGGCTGATGCGATACGTCATGATCGTAGCAAAGATCATCATCACCGGACTGCGAAAGGCAATCCGTATAATCATCAGAAAGGCATTCTGCACATGGGTGATATCCGTAGTTAGCCTCGTCACGATGCCAGAGGTTGAAAATTTGTCCATATTGGAGTAAGACAACTGCTGTACATGACGGAACAGGTCATAGCGCAAGTTTTTACCAAACCCCGCCATGGCGATAGCGGAGTGTTTACCCGCAAGCACTCCGAAAACAAGTGATACCAAAGCAAACAGCACCAGAATCAAGCCGTACTTCACCACCTGATTCATCTGCCCACCCGTAATCCCCTGATCAATCAATTCAGCCATAAAGAGCGGAATAACCACTTCCATAGCCACTTCACCGAGCAGAAACAGCGGAGTTAACCATGTATCTTTTGTATACTCGCGTATACTTCCCAATAATTTCCTTACCATAAGCATTCTCCTTATCTAAAATAAACGCACTGCTTTCGATCTAGCGGTAGATCGGCGGTCAGAACAGCTGTATTATAAACTGTATAGCAACTATACAGTCAATCCACTTCTTTCGACCTGGAGGTACCTATGCATCCGAACGATATGTTGTCCATTAGTGCTTTTTCCAAGCTATCCGAGGTTACGCGCAAAACGCTTATATATTACGACCGTATCGGTCTGTTCAAGCCCGCCTATGTTGCAGATAACGGTTATCGCTATTACAGCCGCAGCCAGCTTGAGACGATCGGAGTTATTCATATTTTCAAAGAGCTGGGCATGTCCCTTGAGGAAATTCAAGAGCATCTCGGACGGCGTTCCCCGGAAAACACCCTCGAACTGCTGCGCAAGCAGGAGGAGGTGTTGCGATTGCAGATGGCCAAGTTGACTCAGGCCGAACAAATGATTATACGACGTGCTAAAAATATAGAACACTCCATGCATCTGGACACCAGCCAAATGCATGTCATATGGCAAGCCAAAGCACCATTGCTGCTGAGCTGCCGCATCTATTCCTCCAAACAGGAATTCCCTGAAGAACTGTGGGAGGACTTCCGGGCACGCCTGAACAAGGAGCATGCACCGCTTGGATATCCAGGGGGCGTCATCATTCCCAAAGAGGATTTGCTGAAAAAGGATGGCGACAAGATCTCCCATATGTACAGCTTCATGACGACAAAACATCACAAACAGGCCTATATGCCGGAGGGATACTATCTGGTGTCCTATGCCAGAGCAGATTATGCGGATACCGAGAAAATCTATCCGCAAATCTTTGATTATATCGAACAGAAAAAGTACGTCATTAAGGGAGATGCATACGAGGAGTACATGCAGGATGAGATTGTCCTGCAGCATGCAGAGGAATATCTGGTTCGAGTCATGGTGCAGATTGAGAAGCCCGGCGAAGAAGATGTTCGGCCTTAACCCGGTTCAACTCAAAAAAAGGGAGTGACTCGACTTATGCCGAATCGCTCCCTCTTCTCTATAGGAACTAACTATATAATCACCTAGCATTTTTAGACACGCTCTGGTTTTCTCATTAAATCGTTATACTCTTAACAGACCTCGAAAACCTCTTCCTGCGTAGTAGGATTCTGCACCATTATGGTACATAAACACGGTATCGTAACGGAGGTCGCAAAAAATAGCTCCGCCCCGCTGCCTGATTTTGTCCGGTGTCAGCACCCAACTGGATGTTTTCATATCAAAGTTGCCCAGCTGCTGCAGCTCCCGATACTGGGACTCACTTAAAAGCTCGATGCCCATCTCGATACACATCTGAACAGCACTGTGCTTTGGCTTGTTTTCCTTTCGTGCATCCAGCGCCGCCTGATCATAACAAACACTGCGACGTCCCTTCGGACTCTCGGTGGAACAATCCACAAATATATATTCACCCTTCTCACTGTACAGTTCAACCAGATCGGGTTCACCGCCCGTCTTCTCCATCTCGTGGAGTGACCACAGCTTGTCCGGGTTGGCTTCGAGCCTTGCTTCTACGTTAACCCATTCCATGTCTGGATGACGATCCTTGTTTTTCTCAAAACGTGCCTTTAAGGTGTTTAATAATTCATCACGTTGTTCCACTGATAATTGTTTATCACTTTCAATAGAGTTTGTTGTCATCCTCATTCTCCTTCGATTCGTGATCGAAGTGTAACGTTCGCTGTTTCTACTCGATTGTAGTGAAAATAAAAACAAAAAACAACCTGTCCCGTTCACAGGTTGTTCACTTCGGCATCCAGCTGCTGAGCACGCCTGTTTATGCCATAGACTTCTGTGCTGCCACCGCTTGCAATTGATTCCGCGTAGAATCCTGTCGGCAGCTGTTCCCCGACAATGGGCAGATTTTCGAGCTGAAGACCCGCTGTATCCAGCAGATAGACTCGCTTGGCAATCCGCAGCATCTCATCCAGAAGCACGATCAGTAGTGTAATCGGAATGACTTTCCAGACATCTGTAATGATTGCCGTATGATACGTATGCTCCTCACAAAAATTGACAAACCCTGCTTTAAAGGCAGTACGGACATCGGGTCTCTGTGTACAAATCATCTCGGCGGTACGCTGATTACATGCAAATGCATCCGTAATGTTGAATCTGCTTACAAAGGCCGGGGTCATATACCCCACTGCCAGTCTTCTGCCTTCGTTATGCGACCCAAGCAGAGCCGGGTCAAGATTATCGTAATCTTGCGGCAGATATTCATCCGCGGCATTAAACTGTCCGAGCAGCATCTCATATATGAAGTTTTGATTCACATAGGATAACTCCACCGGAAGCTCCTGATGCAGCTTCACAAAGTGCAGATGATTCTTTCGACTTGTCATCTGTACTGGATTAAACTGCTCGTGCGGCAAATGCAATGCTCTGAGCGAGGGGTCTGCCCGAAAATGCAAGCCAGCCTTCCATAGCCGGTAACCCAGTTCCAGATCCTCATGTCCCCAGCCGTGGAAAGACTCATCAAATCCGCCGACCTGCCTCAGTAAATGCGTTTCTACAGAAACCATACTTGTCCAGAACATCGACCATGGAGCTAAGCAGCGATCCAGATCATTTTCGTAAAAATCAAACTGTGTTTGTCTGGAATCAGGATAGGCCTTCAGCATTGGATTCCGCAAGCATGCCTCGGGATGTTCGGAGGAAGCAATGGATTGCAAGTATTTAGCGAGTGGATGCTGGTGATCCTTTTGATTCATGCCATGAACCGTGCCGAGTCCAATCGTATTTTCGTAACATTGATGAAAATGAATGATATTAACAATAAGGTCCGAGCCAACCAGTACACCCGTATCCAGATACACACATATTTCATATTTAGCCAGACGCAGTCCCATATTACGTGCTGTTCCTGCCCGAAACCCCAAGTCCTTCTGATAACAGTATCGTAGATCCAGATCAGCTTCGAAGGAACATGCGACCTCTTTTGTATCATCACTGGAACCGTCATCACACACAATGACCTCAAATAAAGAGGTATCAGCCTCCTGATGTTTCAGACATACAAGTGTTCGCTCCAGCAAATCCGAGTGATTATATGTAGGAATGATGACGGTGACGCCCCGAATCATCTAACATACCTCCTTCCTGAACTTGAACGATTCCATGATCTGTGCATGTGACAAGTTTCATGTTTGGATCCACGATATCCACGATGCTGTATTCGATGGCCTTGCCCTGTTTTTTCAAAGAAGTAATTGCGGCAAGCAAAGGCAGAATTTCTGTTCTTGGACTCAGGCAATAGCATACACGCGAGGTTCTCAGCGCTTCCACCAGCAGATGGAATATCATCTCGGGCCTGTACATCGTCCAAACGGTTGTAATAATACACCCGTCGAAAGTTAATGCTTCAAACGGCATGCAGCTTCCCGCAAGCCTGAAGACCTTTTTTTCATCAATATTCATCAGGTCTTCGCTTATCTCTCTAGGGTCAATAAGAGTACTCACCTGGGATAAGGCAAACAGCCTGGCTTCATAACCTACCAATAACAAGTGAGTGTCATAGCTTGAAGTGACCCTCTGCACAACAGTCTGCATCACGAGGCTCGTTTGCTCTCTATGCGAGAGGCTATCGGCTATGGATGTGGTTGTAGCTGAGACTTTGGCTGAGTCCTTCCTCCAATCAAGCAGTTTGAGCAGGAATAATTCAATCTCCATGGTAGGATATTTTCGTAAAAACCTTCTTGCATTAACCGTCTGCTCACGCCTCCGCTTTGCCTCATCCACCTCATGCGGCACATGCACAGCCCAAGCTGCTCGGCTCAACGTGAGTGTGTAGCCCGATTGAACAAGTCTGTATCCCACCTCGATATCCTCAATTCCCCACCCTTTGAATCTGTGATCGAATCCACCTGCACGCTGCAATGCGGTTCGGGAAACAGAGATGTTGCCAGACCAGAATACGGCCCAAGGCCACTGCAGTTGCATTAACTGATCCTGCACTGGCCCGTAATATTTCTCCCGTTCATCTGCACTGCGCCCGGATTCATGTTCAAACCATCTCATAAATGCTTCAAGCTCCAGCTCCCCCTCGTAGTTCAGCTCTTCCCGATTTATGCCCTTCTTCCCGTAAATATAACCAATGACCACATCATGTCCAGCACCCTGCATCGCTATATGCTCACCCACAAAATCAGCGCACACAATCGTATCGGCATCGAGAAAAATAACAACCTCCTCAGTGGACTGGCGGATCGCTCTGTTCCGTTTGTCTGATACCGTTGTATGTGCAGGTGTATCAAGGTAATGAAGTCGCAGCTTATGTTCAAAGGCATCTTTAAACGGTTCAAAAGCTATCGATCCTCCCTGATCAACGAGGTAAACAGAGAAGCCGGAATAATGCTGCTCAGCAAGCGCCTGCAAGGTCAGGTTCAGCACATCAGGTTTGCCGTATACCGGGATGATGACCGTCACGCTCATAATGATTCCTCCGTGAGCGTCAGGAAAAAGCTTTCAAGAATGCAAGATGTCAGACGATCCAGTGCTGTACCATCGTAAGCATACGTTTGAAGCGCTGTCTGACCACGCAAAATCTCACTGGCATATTTAGCAATCAGCCCCTGATCCATCTCTGATTCCTCCAGCCACCGGATGTATCCTCTCTCTCCCATCTGACGTGCATAAACAATATTGCTGCGGTTCACTTCTTCTCGCCGGGGAACAGCAATAGCCGGTATACCCAACGAAGCTAGTTCCCACAACGTCGTATGCCCCCCCCTGCACACCACCAGGCAGCTGTCTCTCACTTCGTCCATAAAAGAACCCGGGTCGGCAATAAACTGTGTCGTTTCATCCCCGAGCCGCTGCAGTGATTTGGTCAATGTACCGCTGTACACCAGCTTGATATAATCCGTTTGCCCCTTTAAGTCCGCTATTGCCTTTCTGAAAAAAGGAACGTCCACAATCGTCGCTGAGCCTGACGTGATGACAATCTTTTTCTTCCTGGCCGCTGTCCGTTCAGGCACTTCAACCACCGGGCCTACAAAGTTCAGCTTCTCCCAAATCGAGTCCGATGTCGGGAACATCCAGTGATCCTGCTGATCCACGATCGCAATCTGGTCCGCCATCTGCAGATAACCCAGGGTCTCAGGTTCATCCTCCAGCCAATTCGTGATAAAGCAGGTGGGAATGCCCATACTTTTGGCAAGTGGTAGAACCAGCAGCTCTTCATCCACCACGATACCATCGGGTTGTGTGCAACGTATCAAGTCCAGCAACTTCAAGGTTCGCTCAGCACTGCTGCCAGCAGAAGGCAGCTCCAGATCGATCAATTGACCTGAATATACCCTCTGCAAATATTGAAGTCCGGACGAATAAGATGCGATAATGACTTCATGATTAAACTGTATGAGCCGCTGCGCAACGAGCAGATCGCGCTTTGCATGTCCAAAACCGTTTCCCCGCGAAACAACGAGTACCTTCATCGGATATTTCCCCTTCCTCGGCTTCCAAGTATCACCCCACGGATGCGGTCATTCCCTGCTTCTTCAGCAAAGCAACTTGCGCACCGTACATGTCACGAAATACTCCATCCTCCTCCAGCAGCCTGAGCGGTGCACCTTCCTGCACAATCTGCCCATCCGCCATAACGTAAACCCTGTCACAATGCATAACTGTGCTGACCCGATGCGCGATCAGCAGCGCCGCTTTACCCTGAGCTGCGAATTGTTTCACACTTCGTACAACACGTTCCTCCATCACCGGGTCCATTGCAGCCGTAGGTTCATCCAGAATCAGCATGGTTCGCGTATTAGCCATCGCCCGGGCTACCGCCACACGCTGCCATTGTCCGCCCGACAGCTCCGTTCCGTCTGTATATCCTGTACCCAATCGTTTGTCTCCACTTCGCTCGGTGATATCCTGTACAAGCTGCTGCGCAGCTTCATTCCACTCCCGATGAAGCCCAACATTCTGCTGCACACTGAGCGGGAGTCTGGCGAAGTCAGCATAAGCAACAGAGACCGCACGCAGCCTGTCTGTATGCAGACTGGGTCTTCCATCCACCCATATCTCACCTTCGGCAGGCTCAAGCAAACCACAGATCAGATTGCACAGCGTGGTTTTACCAGCCCCATTCTCGCCCACCAGTCCGACCAGCTCACCCGTGCGAAAATGCATGGTCACATCGGTCAACACAGGTTTGCTGTGATTTGGGTAGGAGAATCCAACGCCATTCAGTTCAATCTCGTTCTCTGCTTTCTTGGGTAAAGCCTCTACTTGATCCGGAGTATCTGTAGCCAGAAAACGGGTAAGATTGGATGCAGCGAGCAGCTCGCTGGTAAACATGCGGAGCTCCAGTACAAATGCATTGGCTTTGCCAAGTAATTCATCAATCAGTTGAAATGCGATAATCAAGCCACCAATGGATGAACTGGCCGTCAGAATGGACACCATGTAGGCCACAGAGATAAGAAGAAGCTGCCCGATCTGCATCAGTCCTGATGTCTTCTGGGAGGTAAGAAGAAAGGTTTGATTCGTCTTGCTGATATCAGCAAATGTATTTTTCCACAGGCTCACTATATAAGGTGAATATCCAAACAGCCTGCGTTCTTTTCCCAGTTGAAAATCCATGACGGTGCTGCGGTAGTAGTTTTCCCGAATACGTTGTCTTGACAGACGGTTCTCAACGTCAAACATCTGACGGCCCAGCTTGTATTGTTTGAACACAACAAAAGCAAAGGTTACCATCATTACCAGACACCCGATTTTTGTGACAAACCATAGTGCTGTACCCAGGCTGATCAGGGTGACTGCCGCACTCAGGACATCCAGTGCAAGCGTGAGAATACGATGCCCGCGATCCAGGCCATTCGCTGCCTTTTCGGCCGATTCGGAGAACGTGGCATCGAGAAGTCTCTGATACGGCACTCTATTGTATTGATCAATGTACAGCTCTTTAGCGGCTCGGCCCAAGTGAACACGAAGTCCCTCCAGCGCAATACCGTATAACGAATCCATCACTTTCTCTCCGATAGTTGCCGCTGCGAACCAGGCCATCAGCAGCAACATGCGATCGAGATCGACTCCGGAAATCACCTGCTGAACGGCGTAACCGAATAGGAAAATGCGAACAGCAGGCAATATGCCCTTTAACAGCGTCACGGACAGAGCGAATGCAATCCATGGCAACAACTTTCGTTTACCTTTTACCTTAGTCAACCACATTCAGGCCACGTCCCCTCCTTCCTCTTCCTTCATCGTTTCCATAAAAGAAGAAGAGGCTTTCCACATTGCTTGATAAGGTGTGCTTGTCTCAAGCAGCCCTTCATGGGTTCCATAATCCCGGATTTCCCCGTGATCCATTAGGATCACCGAATCGGCAAAAGCACAACCGACCAGACGATGAACAACGAACAATACGGTGTAGCCCTCCAATCGATTAATGATGGACTCCAAAATGCTTAATTCGTTACTCGGGTCCAGTTTGGACGTTGGTTCATCCATAATAATGACCGAGCCTGCGCGATAGATAGCCCGGAACATACTTCTGGCTAACGCCAGCCGCTGCCACTGCCCCTCCGACAGATCCGAGCCTCCAACTTCCGGCCAGAGCTCGGTTTGCTGTCCTTGAGGCAACTTATCTACAAAATGGGCATTGGTGAGCTTCAACGCTTCCATCATATCTTCCGTATGCTCTTTACGAGTGATATCCCCCAGATACACATTCTCGGCAGCGGATAACTTATAACGTCCGTAGTCTTGCAGGCAAAACCCACCAACATTCTCTGACGCTACGGAACCGTGATCCGGCTTCAACAGACCCGCAAGCATCAGCATAAGTGTGCTTTTGCCTGAGCCATTGGCACCAACGATCGCCACCTTGGCTCCGCGTGTAACATCAAAGTTGATATTTTTGAGAACATTGTGCTCCCCGTCATAACTGAACGTTAATTGACGAACGGATATGGCATAGGGAATGTCCATATCATTGTTTTTACGGTCAACCGTATTCATGGCCATACCTTCATATGGCGTTGTGTCTGTATTGCTGACAACAACAGTTGTGTTTGCTGATGTTTCAGAAGCCGGGCTTGCTACTGTGTTCGTCTGTTCCTCTGCAGGCTGCTGAAGGAGCTCTGCCAAAAACATTTTCCGTCCCAGCCAATGCTTGCCTTGGCTAAGAACCAAGCCAAGCAGTTGCTCCAGATGCAGACCTCCGATAAGCAGTGCAGCAACTTCTCCCGGTTGCAAGGTGCCTTGCCACAGCTTCCATAACCCCGCCAGCAATACAATGGTCGTCACAATCCCACTGCCCATCTGACCTGCCAGCCTGTAAAATCCGGCTTTGACCATTTGCCTTATCGTTAACCGTGCAATTCGACTCTGCTCTGTCTGCCACTTGCCTTTCATCCAATCGGACATGCCAAAAACACGCATTTCTTTGGCAGACTTCAATGTGGTCAGCATATCCAGAAACGTCCCTTCGAGCCTCGTTGTTTCCGAAATGCTTTGCAGAAAACCCGATTCAGAGAGCGCTGCCCTTTTCATAAGCCAGACATTAAGCACCGTTCCAGCCAGGATCAGCAAAGGCGCCCACCACGCCACCACCAGCAGAATCCATACCAGGGAGAATCCCGTTATTATGACCTGAAGCAATGCCGTCAGCCCATCCATTCCGCCATGGTAGATCGAGCTAACCGATTCCGAAGTACTTGATATTCGATTTCGCGTTGCCGCCCGAAGCAGCTCATTCTCTGTTCTGCGATTGACATTATCAAACAAACGAATAGACAAATTGTGGTAGACGTGGTCTTTTACTTTTCTAAGAAAATAGGGCTGTATCACGTTGAGCAAGATCGCAATCGTGCCAGCCCCAGCAATAATGCCTATGTAAGCTAATGAAGAGTTGCGGTCGCCATTAGCCAGTTGATTCACTGAATGCTTGATCGCCCATATCATGAAGCCAGGCCATACACCAAGTGCCAAAATGAGCGCTAACAAGGCCCAAATGGCCCGATCTCCTGCCCGAACAATCATCCATATCTGGGCAAACCCGGCATGTATACGGCTCATAATATTCTCCTTCCCGAGGCAGAATCTACGAAAGCAATCGGTGTATGAATCTGTGACAATACGGAAGTCTCAATGTAATAGCCTGGTTCAGTCCGAACGGAAGGGCATAATAAAACAAACTTCCAGGAGGTCTCGACATCATGATCAATGAGCAGACAGAGCGTGTCCGTAGTATCGAATTGCTTCTGCCCCGTCATATGCTCATAAGTCACGGCGGCTTCATGATAACTGTGTTGTATATGATGCCTGGAGCAGATCTCTGCAACACCTTCTGCATCCCACGGCAGGACTAGAAACGGATACGCCATCTCCAGTTCACCCTCATCCTCAGAACCAGCAATATCATAATAATCAGCAATCCATCTGGTGTTCGCCAAAAGATTATACTGATCCTGAATATAGACACGAACTTTCTTCTGGATCGTATGTACGACCGTCATAGGAATATCACGACGAGCCTCTTCCAGATGCGGAGGGGGCCAGTGAGCATTCAGACTGCGAACATATTCGATCAGATGATTGCCAAACCCCATCTTGCCATCATATTGCCCGAGCGCCCACTGGTAGATCAATTTATCTTCTTCATGGAAAACCAGATCAATATTAGTACTGAAAAAGTGATCCACTTCAATCAGAATGATAGCCGAAACGAGATTAATCAGATATGGCTTCAAGCCTTCCTTCACTGCTCCATATTCACCTTCGTGCGCAAGCAGCCATTCTTTAACGAGATAATGAATACCACCTCTGGCGAAGAAAGAGACGTTCAGGTTAAAATCATCCCAAAGTTGAAGCGGCGGTGCTCCAAAAGCCAAATGGACGGAGGTAGTCATGGCTTTGCTTAAACTTGCTCCAAATCTCCCGATCTGCGGCGGAGGCATCGTTGATAACGGATACAGCTTCAGCTCAACAACCTCAGCTATATCATAATTTTGAACTAAAGGTGCAAGATATTCCCGAATCGCTTCACATTGTGATGCCAGATAATTTTCATATTCAGCCATAACCTCAGCGGCTTTGTGATCGGCAGATGCACCCAGTATGCGCTTGACCAATTTCACTTCCGGCCCAGTCTCGACAGCCAGCATATCTTTCAACAGCAAACTGCCCCAATATCGATAGACATTAGAACGAAGACCACGGTTACGAATAAGATTCAACAGCGCAGGTGGATAGTTTCGCTTTTGGGGAACCGTCCATAACTTATCTTGTCTTAACTCATTAATGGCTCTGCACAGTTCCATTAATAGCGGATATTGCCCAACTCGTACACGAAGTGTCGGCATCGTATTCCGGCTCCCCTTCTTCCCTGATACTACATGTCAACGCAAGCCTCTTCCTCCTTGCGCTGACATATGCAGGTTATGCTGGCTTGACTACGTGAGAAAAAACAAACGGTTCTCTTCAATACTGCTTCTCCATTGTTTCGGCACAGCGCTTTCCGGAAAAATAGCTGCCACAGGGCAGGCCAGATCACACAAGCCACAATCGGTACATACCGATGGATTAATGTAATACTGCTTGGCATCCGGAGATGTCTGAATGGCGTCCTCGGGACAAGCCACGATACATTTAGCCAGACGTTCTCCTTCGCACGTAGCCGTAATTACCCATGTCATACGTTTGTCCCCCTCATATGAAAACCTATAATTGCTGCAATGCTTAGTTCGGCTTGCAGGCCATTCCAATAGTCGACTGCTGTTCGAGCCACAACATCCACATCACTCATGCCAATAATACCGGCAGATTCATCCGTTTCTCTCGCCACATCATAACCAGCAAAGATCACGATCCTGCTGGCAGCATACGATAACTCCGATAGATGCTGCCTTGCACCTTCATGAATGACAATCGTTGTCCAGCCCTTCTCCTTCATACTCCTCACCTGGCTGATCGGATTTTCCTCCATCAGGATCTCTACACCAAAGGCACGTGACAAGACTTCATCTAATGAAGCTCCGATGGCCTCAGGATGAACGACTACCTTCATTTCAGAGAATGGCCCTTGCGGACGAACCGCAGTTGATAAACAATGATTATCGAAATTTTGATTAAGCATTTGCTCCTCTGGTATGTCCAGCCGCCCCAATACATCCTTTCGTCGTACAGGAGGATCAGACATATGATTACGATCACCCGCAGTAACAACGAAGTCACGTCCCAGGCTGATTATGCGATGAGCCAGATAACCGTTCATCTGGTCACGAACCAATACAACGTCACCTTCTTTTATTTCATCCAATAAAGGATGCACTGAAATTTGTTGCCCCTGAACAAGAAGAGGATGCATGCAATGGCCCTCAATGACGATCGGAATAGACTTCCCTTGCTGCAATGCGCGAATCAGGAAATCCTGTCTGCGGGTACTAAGCATTCTTTCAGAACTCCTATTTTGGATAATGCCGTTACAAAGTCCCGAATGTCATCCTCAACATGATCTTCATCGCCAATATTAAATTTCAGTTTGATCTGATGACACATCTCATCAAGAGATTGCACGGAATCTGCAAGCATGTTCCATACTGCTTTACTGACATCATCCTCCAAGACGAATACTTCACCAGCGTCAGAAAGAATGAATATTCCCTCTACATTTTCATCAAAAAAGACATCATCGGCTATTTGAAACGACTGGCTCATTCGTTTTACCTCCTGCCATTTTGAAATAAGCGACCATTTTTCTACGGATACCGCGCCTGATGCCTGAACAATCCTGAGGAGAGGTTCCGTCAACATCGCCTGTGGCTCCCCAATGGAATGCACGACAGCCTCCTCCGCAGGATTCTCTGAACGTACATTTCATACATTCTGGTAACGTGTGCACCGTCCTGTTCCGCGAGCGTTCGAACACCTCTGATGTCTCCCATATTTCCCTAAGTGATTTCTCTCGAATTGATCCAGCGTGGAACATTGGAGAATGCATCAGTTTGCAGGGGAATACGTTGCCTTTTGCATCGATTGAAAATTCACTCGTGCCGTGACCACAATGTCGACGGCGCTCATATTGCCTTACGTTCAAAGCATGACAGTCTTCATGGGCATCCCCCATCTCGATATCCAGCATCCGATCGGCAATACGGCGACGTTCACCAAAGTTCAGTCCTTGCATGCGATCATCCCCGCGACCAAGCGTCGCTAGAGGTACAATATTCAAGCGCACCGAGCGCTCCGTGGCAAACTTCAGCATCGGATCAACCGAATCCCGGTTATGCTTGGTCACCGTTTGGTTGATTTTCAACTTGATTCCGGCTTCCAGAAGAAGATCAATGGCCTTGCGCGCCCGTTCCCACGTATTTTTACCGCGGTTGGCTTCATGCTCCTCTTTGTCAAGTGAGTCAAAGCTGATCGTAAACAAATCCACCAGCTTGGCAATTTCATTGACCTTCTCACGGCTATTAATCAACGTGCCGTTGCTGATTACGTTGACTCGTAATCCAATTTCCTTGCTGTAGGCCATGAGCTCCATAATATCCTTGCGGATAAATGCCTCACCGCCCGTGAACACGATGGTACTGGTCCCAAGTTCCATGATCTGTCTAATCATGTCCTTGGCTTCTTCCGTGCTCATATCCCCGTTCATCGAGCGCTCCGGGCTGCTATCCGCGTAACAATAAATACAGCTCAGATTGCATTTGTAGGTGGTTACAAAATAAACAGCGGTAGGTGGTACCTTGCCCATTCCCTGCTTCTGCATCACATCCAGCATGTGATACTCGGCAGGTCGTTCTCCTTGATAAGCCACACGATACATCAGCATCTTTCGGGCAACCTGCTTCACCTGCTGTGGGTTTAAGCCTGAATCAATCAATTCAGCTGCCGATTTTCCGTCGTATATCAATTCCGATGCAATCTCATACTCGCTTGGTGAGTACACAACCCAACAGTTGAGTTGAACGTTATGTACGACATAATGGCCATCTTCGTAGTACACCGCGACATCCGGAATATGCAATCGTTCGTCTATTTGCATGAACAAGCCTCCAGTAATCAAGATAAGAGGCCGATAAACAGGCCTCTTTGTGTGTTCATGAACAATAAATGATTAGCAAGATCCATAACCGCCACCCACTGAAAATGCGCAGCCACAGCCACAGCCTGCTGCAACGGCAATCGCTGCAGATTCCAGTTTGCGGAACGTTGGTTTTTTATAATTCGTCATGTCTTCTCACCTCCTCTCATATAACAACGTAAAGTAAGCGCTTGCATATTGTGTAAATAAAATCTAGTGAAAGAGGAAGCTGATTGAGAGAACAAAAAAGCTGAAACAATTGAATCAGAACGAAAGGGGTAAAGGCTTGTCTAGCATAACGTTGTACATCAAGTCTAGTTTTAAACGAAAGGAGGGAAACAAGAGGTTATTCTAGGAGTGAACGTGAACATAAGTTAGGTCACATTGAATAGTACAAAAAGGTATACTGTAGAGCATTTGTGTATGTGAATTTCAGCATTGCATCGAATGTATTTTGTTTCATATATTTGAATTTTTTTCTAGAATACTGCCATTTTTTTGCTGTGTCAACTGTTTTTTTGAATATTTTGTGAACGATTCATTTCGGTGTATAGCTCTATGCTTGGAAATGTCCTGCAGTGCCAGTTCAAAACGTTCCGCAATGCTTTGAACCGCATACCTTCTTACAGATTCTCTGCATACTTCCGGAGCAGGAAGAGACAGGTCACCCTGCATTATTCTGTCCAAAATTGAAGTCAATTGCCCCAGATCCTCAGGCTCGTACAACCAGCCATTACTGGCATTCACAATCTCTCCTGGCCCATACTTGCAGTTACTGGAGATCACAGGAATTCCCCTGGAAAGTGCTTCAATAAGAACCAGTCCAAACGGTTCAGTATCAGATGCCAGAACTAGTGAGGTTGCATTGCGTACTACATCCCACGGCCTTTGCTGCCATCCATGCCAAACCATGTGATCTTGCAGCCCCAATTGCCGGGACAGCTCTTCCAGCACTTCATATTGATCACCGTCACCGATGATGTGTAATTCAAAGTCTTTCTCTTGCAAAGGAGAAAAAGCCCTCAAAATCTGATCCACATTTTTCACCTTGGCCAGTCTCCCAACAACCACAAAAACGGGATGGACTGCTCTGTTCACATATGGAATGTTATCAAATTTCACGGGATTGTAGACCAGCCTGTTGTGTTTTTCCGGAAAAACACATTGCAAATCTCTTAAATTTCCTTCGCTAATGGCCAGATGGCCATCCGCAGCCCGTAAATCCTCAAAGAATTGATAATAAAAATCCAGATTAAAATGCAGCCAGCTAACGACTGGCACCTGTATATTTAACCGTTCTATCGCCATCGTCGAGGCTTTCACACCAATTGCCCCTGTTGATACGATGATATCTGCTCTCGGAAGATCTTTCATGACGTTTGCCAAGGCAGCAGAATACATATTGAACAAAATATGCTGTGGGATAAAATCGTTTATTTTCGCTGACAACGCGATCGTGTTAATTCCCTCTTGCCAGGTCGTATCTCTGGATTCTCCCTTGAGAATCACAGTAACATTGTGCCTCTCTTTGAGTTCATGATAGATTAACGAAAGGGCTGTTTCCATTCCACCTCGACCACTAAGCAAAATATCCACGACAAATAGGATGTTCAATACCGGATGCCTCCTTGAATGTAGGTCGTCAATCAGCAAAATTCATGATCTTTTTCTAACTTTTTCCACCAAATACTAACACTTCTCCGCTTTAAAGTAAATTATTTTTTTGACCTCTAAAATGCTTGTTCCACAAGCTACATTTATCGATATTTACATGATCCTGCTTGTCATACAGAAAAAGCGGCACAGATGATCCCCTGCACCGCTTTTCCCCATTTATCTTATTCAGAGATCGTACAAATATCTAGAGCCCGCAGCCGGATTGCCTCGTGCTCATGCTGCCTGTAAGCTCTAAGACGCTCGCGGCAATCTTCATTCCAGAACAATGCTTCCCCAGCAAGCTTCAACAGGGAAAGCTCCATATAAGATGAAGCCAGGTCGGTCCGTAATTTCAATATATCGACGATGCCAAGAAGCTGCTCCGGTTCCCAGTATGATTTGCTTGCAAGCAGCATTCGGGTAACCTGCTGATCCACCGAATCCCAAACATATGGATGAGCATTCATAATTTCTAATACAGCGTTCAGACGTACCACCGCCAGGTCAGCCTGACTCCAGCCTATTGCAGCCAAATGTAGAGGAATCACAGCAAACTTCAGCGTTTCATACGGCTGAAGCGCCTCAATTATGGCCGCATATAACGGTGCAAGCATATTCCGCACTGGCGGAGATAACGACACAATTCTCTCCAACAGCCTCAGCAAGCGCTGACGATTGGGCAGGTCTCTCTCGCTACCCGCATTCCAGTCTTCCTTTATCTTCGCTTCAGCCAACTGCCGAATGACATACACAACCTGATCATTCACTTTTCCGTCCTGAACAACATGGACAAACGCATGCAGTGCGGCTTGCCAGCGGCTTGCGTCTTCCAGATCGATCAATGCTCCGCCGGCACAATCCGCGATGATTTCTGCACTCACACTGCCCCAGCGAGTCATGGCCTGAAAAGCCTCCATCGATACAATCGGGTCATTATGACCGGCAATTTCCGTAATCCACTGCAAATATCGCAAACGTGCTTCTACCGGCAGCTCCGCCGGGGACTGATTCAGCAAGCTTCGAGCAATATCCCGGTCTGAAGAAGATGCCATGACACTCATCATCGCCCAGCTTCGCTCATCATCCAGACATTGTCTGGCGGCATGACCGATAGCAATGATAACATCCTTGTGCTGGTTCGGCTTCTCGTACTCCCGAACAAGCAGCGGCATGCTTTCACTGCTTTTGTACGCCCCCAGCAGCCGTATCGCTTCCTTCCTCACTGTGATCTTCAACTTCTCCCGATCCAGCAGCTTCGAGAGCATAGAGGAGAGCAGCTCCGGGCTTACCCTGCGTGCACATTTCGGTATAGAATACATCGCTACGCGCGCACGATCCCCGTCCACATTGTTCAGCAGCACCGGAAGTGCTTCTTCCGGCTCCTCTGTTAAAGAAAAAGCATGCAGCGCGGCTTCTACAATATGTACTTCCGGGTCCTGCAACTGCTTCTCCAGCTGATCCGAGTGATAATCCGGCATGCCTGCCAAGCTGCGCATTGCACTGGCTCGTTCGTGGAAGCTGCGCTTGTTGTCCTGCACCACACGCTCAAGCAGCGAAGCAAGCGCCTGCTGCTGACGCGGCAGCCAGCGGTAAAAGCCATCATACGCAGGCACGAGATAGATCGTTTTGCCCGTTAGATGTTTGCCTTTAAGAACCTTACCCGAGATAAACGGGTCCAGCCACTCCTGACGTTTCCGATGCAGATGCGCAAACACCTCATAGAATGAAATAAAGGTCGGATCACGGTCCAGCAGCTCCCTCACACGTGCATCCCTTGTCTTGTAGGGTGCTAACCAGTAACGGACGGCTTGAGCAGGCGCCTTCTTGCTCTTGACCAGTTCCTCCAGCAGCTGATGAAGCTTGGGCAGATGATCTATAGCTTCCCCAAATACATCAGCCATCCGCAAAACAACATAATCACTTTCCCGCTTGTTTGCTTCTAAACCCACGGCATAGATTTCGTCAAACAATGTTTCGATCGCTGCCCGTGGTATTCCCTTCCAATCTCTTGCATACAGCATGAACTGTCCGTCACGCATCGTCATTCTTCTCATCGCTCTAAGCGCAAACTGGAACAGCGGATGTTCGGACTCCCCGGCATGCTCTCGCAGAATCGCATAAGCCAGCTTCTCCGTTGCCGACCTTGTCCCATGAGAAGTATCTCTGGCCTCAATGACGCTATCGACCAGGATCGTCAGATGATCCACATGCTCCCCCTTGAACATCGGAGCAGGACAGCTCGACAATTCTGTCATCACAGTGAAGCGCACAGGGTCCTGATCATTCTTCACCCTTGTCAGAAAACGCAAGGTCTCCCCCATACCGCGCCGGGATAACGCTGTGCTCTGGATAAGCCGGGCATACGCTATTGCACGCTCATCTGCACTGGACGCCTGAACCGACAGCTCCAGCGTTTCTCTGGCTGCATCGATCATACGGCGCGCAGTCAGTTCAAGCATAATGCCCCGATCTTCCCGAGCATCACGCAAATGGAGCATACGGGCCGCTTCCTGATCGCGCAGCTGATGAGGAAGCACATCGAGCAGGCTCATCGGGAACATGCGCAGCTTGCGCTCCTGTTCTGGATAAGCTGCCTCGAACAACGCCCCCCGGCTGGAAGGTGCAAGTGTATCCAGCACCTTCGCCACTTGATAAGGCGCCGCAGCCAGCAGCTTCACCAGCGCAGTCCATTGCGCAGAGGTGAACCATCTTCTTTTTTTCAATACGCCCGTCGGAACCCCGTTGTTTAGCAAATATGCCCTCGATTCCTCCCGTGTCAGCAGCTCGAATACTCGCTCGGGGCTCGTTTGAATCAGAATACCCAATTGCTCCTTGATCACGGGATGTATCAACTCTTTAGGGCCATATTTCAGCGCATATTCCAGTATCATTCCAGGCCTGAATACACTCAGCTTCTCTACCGCAGTGCTCATCAAGTACCAGACACCTGACTTCCCGCTATCTGACGCCTCGCTCAAAACCTTGTTCAGATATGCAGCAGCCTGATCAGGATAACGAGTTGTGAGGAGCCGCCAGTTACGGAGAGCATATCCCAGCTGCGGCAGCCTTGTGCGAACCGTTTCTTCACTGCACATCGGCAATAGTATAGCGGCCTCCTTGGCTCCCCAGCGTTCCAATACGATCTGCAGCAGTCGTTCTGCCCAATCCTGTCTGTTATACTTCACGATGCTTCGGAGCAGCAGCTGACGCTCTTGATGAGACATCGAAACGATCTCGGCTTCAACAGGATAACCTGAATCGGTAATCAATTCTGCGAGCATCCAGGCCGCCCGGCCCCTGACCCTCGCTTTGCAATGTTTTAATGCATGTTTAACCGCTTGTGCATCCCGCACCGCGCCAGCACCGGTTAAGGCCAGATGTGCTTCGTAAGCTGTTCCGCTGTCCAGCAATTCGATTAGCAGCACGGCATATTCTTCAGGGACTGGATGATCCAGGCCCAGCCGTGCCATTTTTTTCATCCGATTCGAGTAGCCTAGTGAATCCAGCTGCTGCAAGATTCGATCTTTCGTTAGTGGAGTGTGACTGTTCTTCTTCATGAAGCTCTCTCCCCTCACATGTTGACATTCCTTCTATATTAACCCTTCATACCCTGCATAAGTTTCATCTGAACACCAAAAATGCAAGGTTGCTGCCTCCATCTTCTTTTCCTCTGCTGTCCCATCATCTACCCCTTCCCCTTCCACAACGATCACCGATCGGTATCACTTAGAATGACAGGCAGCTCAATCTGTAATGTGAATCTATCATTTTGTTCTGATGTGCTTAACGTTCCATTATGCTGCTCCAGAATTTTTTTACAGCTGACCAGGCCAATCTCGTTGCTGTCCTTCGTTTTGTCAACATGTCTGATCCGATTGGAAACGTTCATGTATAATATTTGCTGTTTCACATGCAGCTCGATATGGACGGGATGGGATGTATCTGCATACTTCTTTATATTAGAAAAAATATTATCAAACACACGACGAATCGCCACCAGATTCATTTCCAGCAAAAAAGGCTGTTCCCCATAATTCGGCTGAATCTGAACATCGATATCCTCGATTACCGCCAGCTGCTCATCCAGCAGCTGATCTAGCAGCTCCCGGCCCTCATAGATTTCGAAGTCCACATCCTCTTCCTCTGATGCAGAAGATACCGTAAAGTATTCAAACAGCTTGTCCGATAAAATCTTGATCTGATAAGCCTTCTCCCGGCTATTATGGATGTATTGCAGCAGATCTTCCTGTGTCTTGTATTTGCCGAGCTCAATAATGTCCATATACCCCAGCAAAATAGTGAGCGGTGTGCGCAAATCATGAGAAATAGCCGTAATCAATTCCCGATTGGCTGTCCTCACTCTTTCCTCGCTGCCAAGCCGTTCCACGAAGGATTTCCGCATCTCATCAATACTCCAGGCGAGTGATGACAACTCATCTCTGCCGGATATGGTGATCTTGTAATCCAGGTTGCCGCCTTCCAGAATTTTAATCTCCCGCTCCAGCTTGCCTATATACGAGATTTTATGACTGATAAGCAGCAGAAAAGCGATAATAAAAGCAATGACGGCAGCGAATACACTCAAGATGAGAAGCAGGTTGTAATACTGATATTCATAAAAACCGACCAGATACACCTGTGCCGGCTGATCTGTAAACTGGACTGTAGTAATCGGTATTTTGGATGGTAAAAACTGAGTCAGCAGCTCCTCATTAATCTCCGGGTCAGCTTCGGTATTGGAGGCGTAGATCAGCTTGTCTTTTACAAATATAAACAGCTTCAGGTAACGCTCCCCGCTAATCCATCTGGATAGTTCCTCATGATCCTGTGTAGACAACTGCTCACTGCTTACAAGAGCCTGGAAGCGTTCCAGCGCATCCTCCTGCCTGTTCTCGACAAAGGTAGATTTACTCAGATAACTGTCCAGCGCCGTCTCTCCCGCTACTTGAAAAACAATGGATACCCCTGCTGCAACAAGCAGCGAGATAATAATGGCAAGCACCATCTTGAGCTTCAGCTGTTTGCCCATCAGAAATCTATTCAATTTTGTACCCCTTCCCCCAGACGGTCTTCACATATTTCGGATGCTGCGGGTCGTCTTCCAGCTTGTTTCTCAGGTTACGGATATGGACCATGACGGTGTTATTACAGGTATAAAAATAAGGCTGTCGCCAGACACTCTCATATATATTTTCGGCTGAAAATACCTTTCTTCGTTTCGATGCCAGCAGCATCAAAATCTGATATTCAATATCGGTGAGCGAGATTTCCTTCTCCCCGATGTATACTGATTTGGAATCCTGATGAATCTTCAGATCCTTCACCACGATGTGGTCCGTCTCTTCAATTTTCTCCTTGCCCCGGTAGACATAATAGCGGCGCAGCAGCGCTTTGACCCTTGCAACAAGCTCGGTATAGGAGAACGGTTTGGACAGAAAGTCATCGCTCCCCGACGAGAAGGCTAGTTGTTTATCCGAATCCTGTGTTTTCGCTGTAAGAAACAGGATCGGTGCACTCGTTTTTTCACGAATCTCGAGACATGCCTTCAAGCCTGACTTGTTGGGCATCATCATATCCAGAATAATGAGGTCCGTCTCTTCCGTTACTTTATCCACTGCATCTTGGCCGTCCACGGCTTCGATGACTTCATAATTTTCACTTTCCAACAAAATCCTGACGATCTCGCGTATTTCACTATTGTCGTCTGCAATCAGAATCTGCTTGCTGTTATTCATCGAAATCCCTCCGTCCACTATCAGTATAGTCCGCGATTTCTCCCAGAGCCAGCATATGCATCTCGGCTTAAGAATTCTTCAGAAGTTCTGTGGGCTAATCTTCATGTTTTCGATTTATACTGTAAGTAATCAAGGTTATTAAACAAAGGGAGTCGTACCTATGAAGCAATATTCGAAACATGGCGTGCTCAAAATACTGCTGGGTCTGTTCGCTGCCTTGGCGATAGGTCTGCTCATCTATTATGCTTCTGACATCATCAAAATCATGTCGTCGATGGACAACTTCAGAGCGTATATTCATTCCACCGGACACTGGGGACCGGTCATGTTCATCCTGTTCCAAATTCTTCAGATCGTCGTTGCACCGATTCCCGGAGAGATTGTACAGATTGCCGGGGGATATATCTACGGTTCCGCACTTGGCTCCTTCTATACAACAGTCGGTCTGATCCTGGGTTCAGCCATCGCCTTCTATTTCACCCGGTTTATCGGCCGTGATTTCGTATCCCGCCTGCTTCAGAAGCAGAATATGAAATGGATCTCGTTTATGCAGGACGAGCGCAAGTTTACTGCCTTTTTGTTTATCTTTTTTGTGGTTCCGGGGTTACCCAAGGATATGCTGGTATTTGTGGCCGCGCTGACCTCCATTAGCTCCTTGCGTTTCTTCATCATACTGCTGGTGGCGAGACTGCCATGGATTATCGCATCAGCTGCGTTAGGCTCGACCATTCAAACACAGCAGTACACTATTGCGATCATCATATCCGTTATTGCTGTTATCGGTTTTGTACTCGGCTATATCTACAAAGACAAGCTAATGAACCTGTTCTCCAAAGCGGAGCAGGCCAACGAAGCGCCCCAGGTCGATGAGACCACCAAAACAAATGAGACAAAGAATACAAACAAGGTCATAAACGCTGTCAAAGCCAAAGCCGCTCCTGCCCTGACCAAGCCTCGAGACATGGCCGCCGTCAAAAATAAAGGATAATACGAAGCAATGATTCATCATTCTGTATTATATACAACATAACTGGAGGAATTATTTATGTACCCCATTGAAACCAATCGATTGATCCTGCGCAATTTCACCGCAGCAGACGCTGCCGGACTGCTGGAGTATACAGCCAACCCACGCGTGAACTGTTTTATGGATCATCAGATGACAACAATTGAGCAGGCCACCGCCGAAGCCGAGAAACGCAGCAATGACGATTCCCATATCGCGGTCTGCCTGAAAGACAGCAATGAACTGATTGGTGAACTGTTCGGCATGAAGGAAGAGAAGGATTCGGATACGTACAGTATTGGCTGGAATTTCAACGGAAGGTATGAAGGAAAAGGTTATGCCAGCGAGGGCGCGAGGGCGTTCATCGAACATCTCTTCATGGAGCAGGGCATACGCAGACTGTACGCTTATGTGGAGGACGATAACTTCCGTTCCCAGAAGCTGTGTGAGAAGCTGGGCATGCGCCGGGAAGGTCTGTTCCTCGAATTCATCTCGTTTGTCAAACACGAGGATGGCACCCCGAAATACGAGAACACCTACCAATATGCTTTATTAAAAAAAGAATGGCTTACGCAGCAGGAAGCTCGGAAGTAACCGAAATAAGCCAGCTAACGCAGCCATAGACCTTATATACACATGCTGCATGATGCACCGAAACGGCTCACCATAAATATGGCGGCTTCTCCCCGGATATATTCCGAAGGATAAGCCGCCATTGTTGCTTTTATAGATGTATAGAAAGGTGATGCCAGACACACCATCTGTTCAGCTTAGATCGCATTTCCCCAGTATTGCTTTGCAATCTGCTGACCCTGATGAATTTTTGCCCACTGCTGTGCTTCACTCAGCTCATTCCCGCCGTCACAGGAGGCAAAGCCGCACTGGTGAGAGAGCAGCAGCCTGTCCTTGTCTATAATCTTGGATGCCTCATCCAGCAAACGGACAACACGCTCCTCATCGTCAAGTGTACTTGTCTTGGAGGACAGCAGGCCGAGAACAATCTCCGTATCCGGTCGATCCTTGAACACTTCCAGCGCTTCGATGGAACCTGCACGATCATCATCCCACTCCAGGAAGAAGCGGTCATACTTCAACTGTTTCAGGAACAGATTCGCAATCTTCGCATATGATCCACCGCCCATGTTGCGGGAATCATAATTGCCGCGGCAATTATGTGTCCACATTTTCAGACCCAGGCTGTGACCGTAGTCAATAATCGTGTTGTTAATGTCGATAAACTCTGTAGCGAGTCCTTGTACTTCCTCCTGATTAATATGCTCCCCGGTGAACGGCGAGTTCGGATTGTCGTCAGCGAACAGCTCCCACAGACAGTCGTCCATCTGCAGAATCGTACCGCCCGCAGCTGCAAATTCCTGCACAAATTCCTTATACGCGCTGACCAGACCTGCTTTGAGCTCCTGTGTATTCTGGTACACCGCATCCTTGCCTCCGATGTTATCCGACCAGGACAGTTCACCGAAAATATGCGATGGTGAAGGAATGCAGAGCTTGGTCTGCTGGTCGCCGGCTTTCTCCTGCAGCTGTTTGAACAGTTGAATAAAATGATGGTTTTTCCCGCTCAACTGGCCCGTAATGCGTAGTCCGATATCCTTGCGAGTTTCATATTTTGAAGTGCCATCCACATCTCTAAAAAAGTAACCATGATCTGCGATATAACGCTCCACCCCATCAAAACCCCAGACAAAGTCGAGATGCCACATCGATTTGGAAAATTCACCATCCGTAATGACGGTCAGATTGTTCTCAATCTCTTTCTGTACAACCTGATCAATGGCTTTGCTCTCACATTGCTGGTACCCTTCAAAATTTTCATAGAATGGATACTGGATGTCATCCCGATGCTCAATCTGTGTTTTATATGTCAACAGCTCTTCTGGCCGCAATAAACTTCCTACAATCTGAAACTTGTCTGTCATAAAAATAACCCCCTCGTTTGTATATGTTCATCATATCACGCAGAGCAGGGTTAGAAGAGATACCAAAAAAGTATGACTGGTTATAGCTTTAGGCTATATCACTATGCTTCCATTACTACCGTTTCACAGCTGTTAAATAACGAGAATCGCTGGAAGCAATCGTTCACTTGTGCTTCAAGCTGCTTGGTTAACTGTACATCTTTCTCGTACCAGACATGTTTCACAACAAGCTTGCTGGCTTTACGCTCCACAACAATCTCGGCCCTACCGATAAATCGATCCCCATATAATAAAGGCAGCACGTAATAACCAAATTTTCGTTTGAGTGCGGGCGTGTAGATCTCCCATTTATAATCATAGTCAAACAATGCATTTATGAGTTTTCTGTCCCACATCATATTGTCCAGCGGAGCAATCAGCTCGCAGCGCTTAGGCAATTCCTGATTTTGCAGTATCGTGTCGATCCAGGGCATGTCTTCCGACCTGCAATATAAGGTCTCCTTCATCTGCTCTACCCTGACCTCGATAATCCGATTTTCCTGCAATAGTTCTTCGAAGACTTTGTTGCGCTGCTCCGACTTTAATCCCCATATATGAAGCCAGGCATCCGATGCACGATTCCACAGCAGGCCTACAGCACCAATTCGGCGCAATACCCTCCACTTGTGATGCTGCAATTCGTCCATCAGTGGCTCAGGCGCATACAGCAGATCAGACCGTATATATTTCTCCGCCACATCATAATACTTGCGTGTTCCCTTTTTATGATGTATAACCAGCTCGCCTGTCGAATACATCTGCTCCAGCACGGACCGGGCAATGTTGCCACCACTACTCCAGTGGATGGCTGAGCTCCAGGTGAAATCTCCACTCAACTGTAATACATTCAAATCATTCGAGCTTACCGGACCATAATGCTGTATATAATTCCTTACTTGTGTAGTTAGCGCCTCCATCTCGGGATACTTCATGGCATGCTGCCTGGCAGCTTGTCTGTATCGTTCGAAATAAGGCCAGTCCTCCACGGGCATGATCGCCAGATTTTTGTCAGGATAATCAACCAGCAATCGATCCTGATACAACAACTCGTCGAGCATGCTCTTGCTAAATCCGCTGATTCGTGACTGGAGTACCAGTTCGGCGTTTTTTCCACAGACATCGATCGGATCATATTGAATGCAGCCAACTTGCCGCACAAAGTCCATAATGCCTGCCTTTCCGATAAACTGATGTTCCCCCAGCAACCCATGCTTCAACAACAAAAACTGTCTTGCCTGCCGTTTGGTTAATCGTATCATGAACATGTTCACTCCTTAACAAGTTCAATCCCAGTAATATACGAATATGTATTAAGCAAAAAACATAAAAACATACGTTCTTATTCTATCGTAACATGAATCTTACCTTGATTGCCATTATCGTGCACCTAAGGAAATATGTATTATGGTATAATTGCATAGCAATGGAAAGGCTGATATGGGCGGTCGGCTAATCTCCCGGAAGGGAGGTGATGCCTTGTGACAGTGTTTGAAGCGATTATGCTGATGCTTACCTTTGGTTTGCTAGTTACAGCGCTGCTGTCCGATAAACACAAGTAGACCGCCCACCCACGCAAAGGTTGCGGTCTACTTGGTCGTGTATCCTCTTGTTTGAAGCCCACCGCCCTTAAAAGCGGCTATTGCGCAAAGAGTCGTGTCGTCGCACGGCTCTCTTTGCATTATAAGCTGTTTATAGCCTTAGTATAACACGAGCAATTAAATTTTCACACCGTCCTGCGGCGCAGTTCATAAAAATACTGCACAGCAGGATGCTTAATTTTAATCGACTCCGACATGTTCAGAATCCGCTTTTTACCCACTCGTCTGTCAATCAGCGCCAAAATATTGAGCAGGATATCTTTACTCTCCAGATTGTCCTCAATTGAAGTCGCTAGAAACGTAGTTGCTGCTGTTGTAAAGTTAGATTTGCTTAACGCCGTTTGAGAAGCTAACAGCTCTTTGGCATGAGATGTGCTTTTTCGGCCTCGCACCATGATCTCAAGCCGCTCCTCAGGCACAGCCCCTTTTGTTTCTTTTCGAATCGCTTCAATCTCTTCAGGACTTACAGGGATGACGATGTTCGGATCGTTTTTGATCTCCTGATCGTTCTGATACCACCGGATAGGTGTTGTCGTATCCGCCATATTAAGGATGTTCTTCTGATCTACAGTCAGGTAACAGCTTCCTGATTTATCCGGTGAATAGCGATAGCTGGTCGCCCGGTACGAAACTTTTCCAGCCAGTGCAGGACTAAGAAAACTGTCTAATTGTTGTTTTAATTTACTCCAGGACATCTACTTCACCTGCTTTTTCTATTTTTCGTTCGAACGACCAAGGCCCCTCTTAAAAGAAAAACATAGCCGCGCAGGCTATGTCTCTCTAACCTAAATCATCATTCTTCTGAATTTCCGGTAACTAAGTCAGTCTACTTGCTTATCTGCCTCATCTGAATTATGGTTTTTGTCAAACTCATCCAGCAATTCACGTACTCTGGCGGTTGTTTTGGCGTTCATCAAGTTACCTCTCAGCTCACTCGCACCGCGGAAGCCACGGACATAGATTTTGAAAAAACGAGCCAGCGGACTAAACGAACGCGGTTCCAGCTCCGAGTATTGATCATGCAAATCCAGATGCAGCCGCAGCAGATGAAGAAATTCCTCTGTGGTGTGCTCCCGCGGCTCCTTCTCAAACGCAAACGGATTCTGGAAAATGCCCCGCCCGATCATAATGCCGTCCACGCCGTACTGCTCCGCCAGTTTCAGACCAGTCTCACGGTCAAGGATATCCCCGTTAATGGTTAGCAGTGTATTCGGTGCGATCTCGTCCCGCAGCTTTTTGATCTCGGGAATCAATTCCCAGTGCGCGTCCACCTTGCTCATTTCCTCTCTTGTCCGCAGGTGAATGGACAGATTCACAATGTCTTGCTGCAAAATATGAGTTAACCAGTCACGCCATTCATCGACCTCGGTGAAACCCAGCCTTGTTTTGACGCTAACGGGCAGCCCTCCGGCTTTTGCCGCCTGAATAATCTCCGCCGCAAGCGCTGGTCGGCAGATCAGACCGCTCCCTTTGCCATTCTCTGCTACATTCGCCACAGGACAGCCCATATTAATGTCAATGCCCTTGAAGCCTTCCTTCGCCATACCGATGCTCATCTCGCGGAAAAACTCCGGCTTGTCTCCCCAAATATGAGCTACAATCGGCTGTTCATCTGCGGTAAAGGTCAACCGCCCGCGCACACTTTTGTTGCCCTCCGGGTGACAGTAGCTTTCCGTATTTGCAAACTCGGTAAAAAACACATCCGGTCTGCCCGCCTCACTGACCACATGACGAAATACAACATCCGTCACGTCCTCCATCGGCGCCAATATAAAAAATGGTCGTGGCAATTCACGCCAAAAATTGTCTTTCGTCATATCCAAAACCTCTCTATGCATACTAGGGAAATTCTTTATCCCGAAATGGTTCATCATCTGTAGAATGATTATATCACACCCTTGAAAGAAGCATACTTCTCTTGAAAAACCGAATACATTTGACATCACCATATTTCAAGGATATTATAGACATGTTTAATCTTTGATTAAAGAGTGAATGGGCAGCCACTTATAAAGGAGATTAATGAAAATGGATATACTAACGAGTCAATATGAAATGATTAAACGAACGAGAGAGTCCCTCTTCTAAATGTGTGAGACGATGTCCCCTGCAGCTTACTTGCAAACCGTTGAAGCATTAGGCGGAGAATCCATCCGTAACCTGCATGTCCATGTCACAGATTGTTATCGCGTATGGTTAGGCGTTCGCGGTCTTGGACGAACCATTCCCAAGTTAAAGTCAGAATCCATCAGAGACGTACAAGAAATGCGCACTTTATTTGAAAATACAGATTTGCTGGTTGATGAATTTCTCCATGATTTTAGAGACAACTGGGACGCGAGCATGCAAGCCAGTTGGATGAGTGAAACCGCTGAATTAAGTGAATTATGGCTTTTTACACATTGTATAACCCATGAATTTCATCATCGAGGGCAGATTGTGAAAATCGCAAGACTCCTCGGAACCATTCCGCCCAAAATGAATTTATCTAAAATAAAATAATCACATGCGATCTACCTTATTTTCACTTGCCGATCCCCAAGGGCTCAACTACAATGGAACTCGGGTAAATGGTTATTAACATTCATACAAAATGGAGGTCTACATCACATATGGAAATTTCACTGGATATCATGAAGGACAAGGTTGAATGCCTTCAAGCTTATGACTTTCAGGAATTGGAACGAGCGATCGATGAACGAATCAATGTGAACAAAGCCCTTCTTTTACGCGTGAAGCTGGTTCAGCATCAAGTTACGTTTGATCCCGTTCGCAATAAAATGCTGTATAGTGCAGTGGTGCATTTTGCTGTAGAGTGAATGGCTTATTTTTAGTAAAGCTTCATGATATTCGTTGAAAAAAAGCAGGTTATCCAGAAGATAGCCTGCTTGTGCTGTATTGCTGCATGATTCAATGTTGAGCTAAATGTATAAGCGGATGATACGGCGATCTCCTCTGATCGAAGTTCACATTCTACTTCATGCATTCCCTACAGATTCAGTTAAAAGAGGTGAATACATCATAAGCGCATTGTTCTCCGTAATGAATTCATCGTTAACAAGTTCCCCATCCTGATTAAAAACATGTCGATGGAGCACATTCCGTCTCACATAACCACCCCAATGCTGCTGTTCAATGCGGTGCTGCTGCTCGTAAATTTCGTAAGAATGCAGTGGACTTGTATCTGCACGCCATTCTCCTCTCAGCACATGATCTCTCAACTCCAGATGAAGCTGGTAACAGGTTGACGTTGGATTAGAAATCATCAGATCCAGATAGTTATATGCACATGTTGCCCCGCTGCCAAAGGGCTGTGTACGTTTCGAATCGGGAAAAACATCATAACTGTGCCGGTGACGCTCAACCACAGCGAGTGGAGTGTGCAGGGTCATCCAATATAAAAGATTCGAGAGCTGACAGAGTCCTCCACCAACTCCCGGCTTAAAGCCGCCATAAAATAAAATCATACCCGGAACGTATCCTTTACGTGCGGTTGTTTTACCGATCAGCTTCCAATAGGACATCGTTTCACCGGGCTGAATAAGAAGTCCATTGAGGCATTGAATCGCAATCGACAGATTGATCTCTTTGTTGTGCTGGAGCCACATATCTACATCCTTTAATTTTCGTAGTGTAGGCGTTTCGTGCTGAAATACAACGTGAGGAAGCTTCTCCTGCGAAAAAGATTTAGCGAATGAAGTACCGTCCACCAGCCATCTAGCATATCTTCGCCAAATGTAATATGTTTTCCCCAGCATCAGTCTAAGTCTCGATCTCGGAACAGGTTTCTTTATCATTCAATCAGTCCCCTCGCTCTTATACTTCATCTATTAATTATTGAACACTCTACTCCTTACTCAGGTTACGAATGGTCCGAAGCTCCCTGTGCCAAAACAACAAAAAGACCTGAATTCACAAGAATCCAGGTCAAAGATACATGATGGAGTTTACATTCAGAACAGAAGCTTTTCTTGTTACTCTTCAAAAAAAACAGATAAAAATTCCGTGTCGTGCCGCACATCTTTGGATAACAGCCGTTCTTGCTCTATAGAGGGACCCGCTTCATTCTTGCGAATAAATTCCTTGAGCATGACATCCGCGTTCATATGAATCACAGCCTCCCGTAATTCCGCAGCACCAATAACGTAAACACCGTATGATACGGCTGCCAATGCTTCAAGCCATGCTCATCCCCCCAGCCTCCGTCTTCACGCTGCGAGGATTCAAGGTCATTCAGAAACTTGTCCAGTAATGCCTTGGGCATCGCTTTAGCAACCCGGGTATCCGGTGAACTCGCAAATTGGAAAATGGTGAAGTAGTTTTTCTCCGTTGTGTTTTGAACACATTTCAATATATTGTCGATTGTCGCTTCTATAAAAGGTCTATTCTCAGGTGTATCCTCCAGATTGAGATAGTAGTCATGGGCGTGATACGCCATAAACAGCCAATCATTGGCCTGAATGTGTTCCAGGCTCAGATTCGACTTCACCCACCGTGATGTGGATGAGGCCAAGGAAGAAGAGCAAATGCCCTGTTTCATCAAATTGCCCGTGATGGAATCCGGTGCAGATTGTCCGCCATTGCTCCACCACGAAGCATGGGGGTACTTATGTAAGGAAGCAGGATTTTTCAAAGAGCCGTCTTCATTTCGATTGCGTTCAACCCAATCCACCGTACCGATTAATACCTCGGTCAGCGACAGCTTCATATCACGTCCCATTGTCAGCAGAAACTCCAGCGCAAGCGGATGAGAGTCCGGGCATTTGATATCATGCTCCAGACCATGTCCCCACCCGCCGTCGGCATTTTTATAACAGAGCAAACATTGATAAAGTCGTTCAATCGAGCCACCGTCAAAAAGATAATGAAACAGCGCCTGCTCCCAAAGCACACCGTTAGCGTAAACAAAGTCCCTGGCTTTATCTATAGATACTCGCATCGTACGACCTCCCTTTATTACTCAAGATAGGTGAACGTTAAAGTGGATAATTCCATACCTTTCTGCAAATCCATCCCCTACAGCTTGGGTTTCAAATGTCTGATTACAGCTACACTCAAAATGGTCATCCCTACGCCAAAGCCTGACATGGATAATGGACCAAGCAGGAATCGCATGACCTCGCTCTGCACAACAAAGCTCGCAAGCATAACGACCATACAGATCACCGTGAAAATGCCCACCGTTAACGTGCCTATAACCTCATTCAAAGATTGGTTTTGCTCACGAGTGATCGTAATCTTATTGTCTTTCAGAATAGGAAGCTCTAACAATCTAGGAATGTAGTCCGTAATCTGGTCCTTGACCTTGCTTATGCGCTCCTTAACCATCTGCCCTTTGTTCATATGATCGGCATAGGACTGACTTGCTGCGGATAAGGAGAACGTATCATCTACAGATGACAGTGTGCCGTCCAGTGTAATGATCGCTCTGAATGCACCAGCAATGGTTGGTTTTAAAGACATCCCCATGTCCGAGATGAGGGTCATCATTCGTTTCATCATGACACTGGTCGGATCTGGTGAGAAAGATGCTTCTGTTAATAAACGATTAAGACGTTGTTCGATCAGCTTTTGATCCAGTAGGTCCCCTTCCTCGCAGACCTTTGTTAAGCCATGCGCCATCTCCTTGGTATCTCTATTGCTGTAACCCATCAGGAAGCTTAACATGCCGTCCCGTTCCTCATCTGTCAGATACCCCACTGAACCAAAGTCGATCAGTGCAACTTCGCCATCTGAAGTCAGCATGAGGTTGCCAGGGTGCGGGTCCGCATGAAAGATACCCATCATCAGAATTTGATCCAGAAATGCATGCATTACCATCTCCGAAACGTCGTTTGTCACCGCTTTGGTGAAGCTGGTTCCTTCGATATATTCCATGGTGAGAATCTGCTTCGTCGAACACTCGGCGTAGATTTTAGGAACACGAATTGGAATCCCATGTTCCTCGAAGGCTTTTCGCATCAGATTCGTATTTAAAGCCTCAATATCAAAATCCGTCTCTTCAAGTAAATTCTGTTTGAAACCTTCGGCCAGCTGGATTAATCCAAGTCTCTTGATTTTGACCGAACGTTCGGAAAGCCATGACACAAACTGGATCAAAATATCCAGGTCCACTGTCATCTTCTGCTTCACATCCGGTCTCAAAATTTTAACGACAACCTTCTCTCCCGTTGACTTCAGCGTTGCCAGATGAACCTGTCCGATCGAAGCCGCTGCAATAGGTTCCATGCCGAAGGATTCATAGGTTTCATCCATATTTCCGATTCTGGCGTCGATGATTGTTTTCAGTTCCTCCTGACTGAGAGGTTTGACCTGATCGTGCAGACTGGAGAACGCTTGAATATAGTTTGCAGGCAGCATGTCCTTTTTGGTCGATAACACTTGAGCAAACTTGACAAACACGCCGCCCATGTTATCCAGAACCTCAGCGATGGCATAGGGCAGCTTCGCATGATCCTGCTGAATCAGATGAGTCAAACCTTTACGTGAAATAATCCAGAATAAACGCATCATACGTCTGAAAGCACGAACCTTGTTCCAGATATAGAGGAGTGGATTGGTCGCTTGCAGCATTTTAAAATTAAACAAGCTAAGCAGCATATAGACATAACACGAAATAAACACAATCAATAACGGATAATAGATAAACATCACTCTAAGAACTTCGGCATCCGGCGGAGCTGCGGTTTGATTGAAGTATGTAAAGGAGAGCACCAGGGTTACGATGGACGTACTGAATAATACCGCCAAGATCAGCCTCAGCTGATTGCTTTTCAACGTGCTGATATTTCCGATAATAAAATAAATGACAAACGCCGCCACCAAAATACTGCTCAGATAAAATTGCTCCAGAACCTGAAGCAGCACACTCACCACAAAGGCACTGGCTAACGAGATCAACACTTTATGTTTCCTGTTAAATAACGAAGTCAGCAGCATGAATACAATGAAACACACGAGCAATGTAATGAAAAAGAACATTTGCATCCCACCTGTTATGTAATTAATACCGTTCTATCCCTCTCCCTCATCAATATAACATACTCCCCCTTGTGTAAATAAACACAAATAAACAAGCCTTCGTGCCACTGGTTAACATGCCATAAAACATCTTCTCCATTTACACCATTCAATCGTTTTTTTTGACATATGATTAACGTTACAGTAAACTGTAAACAATACAGTTAAGTGTAACACAAACTGTGAACTGTAATGAATAGATCAGAACTTTAGGTTAAAGGAGGTGCACCATGAACAGTTATACCGCTAAACAAATCGCTGAAATGCTGCAGCAGGATGACCCGCGTATGAATCTGCGAACCGTGAGGTATTACACTCAGATCGGTATGGTACCTCCCCTTGAATTAGCAGGTAACAAAAGAGTTTACACAGATAACCATCTCCATTATTTTCGGGCAATTATCACACTAGCGAGAACCGGGGAAACCCTGGCCTCCATCCAGGAAACATTGAAGAAACTCTCTATAACAGACATTGAAAAAATAAGTCAGCAGCTACCCTTATATGAACCCAGCCGAATAATTGAAAATGAAACGCTCAAAATCACAGATGATGTCATTATCACAATCAGCCCTCGAATATCCGCAGAGGTCAAACAACGAGTTATTGATTCTGTATCACAAGCTCTAAGGGGGGAGGATCTGTAATGTTTGATATCCAATTAGCAAAGTCCAAGATGGAGAACGAAGAAGGAATGAATCATCTATGGATCAGGCTCGTTCAGGGGGAACAACGGCAGGCATCAGAAGTTCAAATACAACTGCCAGAAGGGATATACCGCTCCCCAAATTTGAATGGCCTCACTGAGAATGAACGAGGACACATTGTAGTGGATGCGCCAGATCAAGATGTGCTTCTTGAAATCTATACGCAGACAGCTGTTCCATGCGATGAAATGACCATCGTAGTAATCCTGCACACCGCCGAGACAATGATACGCAAAGATATTACGATTCAAGTGGTTGAGGAAGAAGAAATGCATACTGCCGAAATGAATGAGCACGTTGTGGAACGAATCAAGACGTTGCGTCCCCCCTCTTCAGCCAGCAATCAGGACAAGGATGGAAGCACTATCATATACATTCAACCAAAGAAATTGGAAAAGAGTACATCAGAATACTCTCATCTGGAAAAGAATTACCGAGTTGACTACTGAAATGGAAAGGATGAACGCTATGACCCTGATTCCTTACGTTATCGAGCATACCTCCCGAGGGGAACGATCCTACGATATATATTCCAGACTGCTGCAGGACCGTATCCTGTTTGTGTCTGGTGAAATTACCGATGCTGTAGCCAACAGTGTGATTGCGCAATTACTCTATCTCGACGCCATGGATTCTGAAAAAGACATCCACATGTATATCAACTCACCAGGTGGCTCCATAACAGCAGGTATGGGCATCTATGATGCGATGCATCTGGTTAAAGCCGATGTATCCACACTATGTGTGGGTATGGCTGCATCTATGGGAGCGTTTTTATTAGCTAATGGGGCAAAAGGCAAACGACTTGCACTCCCAAACAGTGAAATTATGATTCATCAGCCGCTAGGTGGAGCACACGGTCAAGCCACAGATATTGAAATTAGTGCCAAGCGCATTCTTCGATTGCGAGATAAGTTAAACAACATATTGTCCGAGCAGACCAGTCAGCCACTGGAAAAGATTGCACAGGATACGGACAGGGACCACTTTATGAATGCGGATGAGGCTCAGGGTTACGGTTTAATTGACAAGGTCATTCATACGGCACAATAAACAAACCTCATAAAAACTTTAAGGTTAAGGAGCTAATGCCATGCAGGAACTGCAATTTGTAAAAGGTTATAGAGATCATGAAACACTTCGAACAAGTTTCTTCGAACTGGCTGCAAGTACGTTTGGTATCCATTTTGAAAATTGGTATCAACAGGGATGCTGGGGCGAGGGATATGTCCCCTTTTCCTATGTGGATGGAGATCAGGTGGTTGCCAATGTTTCAGTAAATCTCCTTGAACTCATCATTCATGGGGAGAAGTATAAAGTGATACAGGTCGGCACGGTGATGACACATCCCGATTACCGGAAAAAAGGGCTTTCAGCCCGTTTAATGAACAGGGTTTTGGAGGAATACGAGAATAAGTATGATTATATGTACCTTTTTGCCAATGAATCGGTGCTTGATTTCTACCCCAAGTTTGGATTTAAACCTGTGGAAGAGCATCTTTTTTCAATGGATTATACGGCGAAAAAACGATCGGTGCCTGCGAACATTCGCAAACTCGATGTTACTAACGCGGAGGATGTACGTCTTATCTCTACATTTGCATCCGAAAGACGACCTGTTTCGCAGCATTTTGCCACCGCTCAGACTAAAGGCATACTCATGTTCTACTGCCTGAATGTTTTTAGCCATGATATTTATTATTTGGAAAAGGAACACGTCATTGTTGTTTATCAGAAAGAAGGCAATACGATCAATCTTTTTGACGTCATTAGCTTAAACGAAATCCATATGACCGATATTTTAGATCAGATTACAGATGAAGATACGCAGAGAATAACATTTCATTTTACGCCGGATGCAGCAGAGAATATCATGCTCAAAAGCACACTAACCAATGAAGGTTTGTTTGTAAAACCTCATGGTGAAAATCTCTACCCTGTGCATGTGAAACATCCGATTACATCGATTGCTTGATAAAAAGCCTCAAAAGGAGCAGGTTTCCCCTGCTCCTTTTTGCTATGTGAAACTTCTTGTTCTTATCAAACGTAATTCTTCAGAACATTAAACGGTCGAGTGGACCCGTCATGCTAAATCACTGATCTTTAACGAAGGCCGATGTACTCCTGCTAACATAAAAATTCAAATTGTTTTTTTGAACAGAGAGAAGCTCTCACAGGAGTATACAAGGTATAATGAAGCCAGATGACCGTTTGGCATAAATTTATGACCATCATAACGAAGGAGAGGACATTCGTGGCGTTTATTCCGTTAAACTGTCCCAATTGCAACGGACGAATTGAATACAAAGAGGGTGAAATTCTAAAGTGCCCTTATTGTGAAACTGAGCTTCTATTGAAGCAAAATAATGTCTATTACGTAGACCAGACCGTTAATCACTATCACGGAACACCTCCTAAAGCACCGCCGAAGCAGGCTGGCTCCGTAAAGCTGTTACTTATACTGATGCTGGTGCTCGTCGGCGCCATCGGTACTTATGTGTATTCAAGCGTTAGCTCCACTCATCCACAGACAGAAGCCAAGCTGCCAGCGCGCAAGATGCCTGAAAGCGAGGTACTGCTCTCCTTTTTGCGGGATATCTTCGATAAAGGGGCTGCCCTGCCGACAGAGGAGGAACTGGCTCGAATTCGTTATTTGACTGTAGATTATTCGGACAATGACCAGTGGGAGTTTACATACAGCTTCTCCGATCCCTTCAGCGATGAACAGGCCGAGAAGCTCACTTATGTGACTCAGGACAAAAAACTGAATACCCAGAAGATTGATCAGCGAGATTTTGAAGCTTTTACGGGACTGACTGCACTCGATCTGACCGGAACCTATGAAATCTCCCAGACAGATCAAACAACTTTTGCACATATGACTGGTTTAAAAAGCTACGGGGGTGCCTTTAACGAATCCTTCAGCTCATTTTCCGATTACTTTGGTGATAAGTCTAAAATTACGCACCTTTCTACCCAGTTGCGGAGCAATCAGGAGTTGGCTCTACTGCTGGAATTCCCTAACCTTAACTCGTTATCGATTACCTATGCGGATGAGTCTGTAACGGATTTTCACCTGTTAAACCAGCTGCCGCTCAGGTCTCTGTCGCTCACCTTTGTCAATGAATTGGGATGGTTATCGTCCATGACCGGATTATCATCCTTATCCATCCATTACAGCGAAGCTACAGACCTGCAGCCGTTATATGCATTAACCCAGCTTCAAGAACTTAGGTTGTCTTTTTTATCCAATGTAAAGTCTATCGACTTTGTGCAAAACATGCCTGCTCTGCAAACGTTAGATCTTGAAAATGTCAACTTTTCGAATCTGGATCGCCTTGCTGGCAAGAGCTCCATTACCAAACTACGCCTGGCTTCATTAACCAAGCTTGGCTCGGTAAAGGCCATAAACACCCTGCCCTCTCTGCGTGAGTTAGTATTGTCAGGCTATTACGAAAACGCAGAAGCACTATCTTTACCTAAGGTAACACGTGTAGAAATTCCAAGCACTTTTCTCGCCGGGCTGAAAGCACCCGCTGCAACAAGTCTGACGCTTCGCGGTGGAAGCGGAGAATTAAATCTGGCGGCGCTAGGTAAATTCCCGAAGCTGGAGCAGCTATCCCTCTGGGAGACGAGTGAAATCACGGGTCTTGGTTCACTGGACAGCTTGACCAGCCTGCAGACCCTGAACATCTATGACTCCTCACTGTTCCAGGAGAGCGATGCCTTATTTCGTCTAAAGCAGGTTAAATCTCTAACGTGCTCCGAGTGCAGACTGAACTTTGAACAGAAATCGTCCGCGGAGAACAACGTTCTTGAGCAATTGACCTTGGAGCAGTCCTATTTTAGTAAAAATAATAACTCAATCACCGAGGTGGATCAGATCATGCCTTACTTTGTGAAGCTGTCCTCTCTGCGTTCCTTCACTCTGCAAGACAGTAATCTGACTTCTCTCGATTTCATGAGCGGCTGGAAGAACATCGAAGAGCTGCATCTTGAGAACAATGCCATTTCCGATGTTGAGCCCCTAAGCCAGCTGCCTCGACTGCAAAAGGTACATCTGACTGGAAATTCAATACAAAACAAGTCTGTGCTTGGTGCGGGTGTGCAGGTGTATTAAGAGGGTTGGAACGATTAAAATTATATCTTCAGCATCATTTCATATTGACTGACAAAGTGCTGAAATCCAAGGCTTATGAGAAATTCCATCATTTTATGCTCTGACGAATCGATGTTCAACAGACGAATGTTGTCAGCCTGTGTACGGTTTGCGAGTTCTGCGAGAAGGCTGGCTCCAATCCCTAATCGACGGAATTTCGGATGTACTGCTAGCTGCGGAATATCACCACTTTGTCGCTCAATGATGCCATATCCAGCAAATTCCCCATTATACCTGACGATGACATGTATGAATGCTTCGGGAATAGCGGTAACAGATGCAATCGAATTTTGCCACGAAGGCTCAACATCCCAAAAGCGCTTGCCTTCTTGCCAGTCAATCTGGCTTATTTGCTCCGTATGGTGATGTGGGGTTAAAGTCATCAGATGCTCTTTCTTGATTTGAAAACAGGCCAATTCCCGTTGAATTTGAAATCCTTGTTTTTCATATAAACGAATAGCCGGCAGGTTATCTTTAATTACCTCCAGCAGATACTGCTTGACATGCTGCTTCTTCAGAATACGGCTTGCCTGCATAAAAAGCTCGCTAGATACCCCTTGACGGCGGTATTTCGGTGCAATGCCTGTCGCAATATCATAGGCAGTGGGAACGCCCTTTAGCACGCGCAGCCCCGTTAAGGAAAAGCCAATCAGCTGCTCACCATCATACGCCCCAACTGAGAGTGTTGGAACAAAGCCACGGCGCAGCATCATGCGTTCAAAGTCAGGAAATGAAATGTCCATCTTCACCTGATAATCGGAGAATGCTTCGATAAATGCAAGATGAAGTGAATAAAGGTCAGTTTGTTCAAGAGTACAATAATTCATAGGATTTATTAAATTCATTGGTTATCACACAGCGCCACAACAAGTGTATGCCGCCTTCGTCCCTTTCATTTTTACTGTAATTCTATACGCGTAAAAGAAGTTAAACAATGTTGTTTTCCATAAATGACCAAACTAGATTCTCCGGAAAACACCCTATCCCTACTTGCTCGATATTGTAAAGGAGGATACCACATTTGGAGACGAATAGATGTAACATAATCAAGCTGCAAAATAATGATTATCACGATGTGAAATTGATTTATATGAATGAGAAAGTTAGAACATATCTCGGTGGAACAATACCTGAGGAGCACACATTAAACAAGTTTTCAGATACATTAGAACGCTCCCGGACGGGTTCTTATTATTGGGTTGTGCGATTGAAAAGCAATAATGATTGCATCGGTCTGGTTTCCTTGGATAAACACGTGGATGGTCAGCATTTTGAGATTTCCTACGAGTTTCTGCCTGATTGGTGGGGACAAGGATATGCCAAGGAAGTAATTAGTCGCATGCTTGATTACATATTTGATGAGTTACATCTAACCAAAGTCATAGCCGAGACCCAAACGGCCAATCATTCATCTTGCAGACTATTAGAAAACGTAGGAATGAAACTGGAACAAACCGTTACGAGATACGGTGCTGAACAGGCCATATATGGTATGGAGAAACAAAGCTAGGATACCCGATTATTGAGTTATATAGAAGGAGATCGATATGGAGATAACAGTAGTGATTAAACACTCAGAAAGCGAAACTGGGTGACAACTAACGTCATTTGAATGTCTCGAGAAAAGCCAACAACAAAGAGGGGGCCGCCCCTCTTTGTAATTTTTATTAATACATCTACGATGTAATTTTCGCCTCACCAACAATGCCACCAATCCCGCATGCATAGCATATAGGAAACAACCCTGATATTAGAAATTCCGATACAGCCAGTCCCTCTTTCTCTTTCTCTTTCTCTTTCTCTTTCTCTTTCTCCTCGTCCCCCTACTTCTTATTCGAATCAGAGCGCTGCGGATTGGCCTTGCCAAAGATATGATACGGGGTTATCCCCTTAGCAAATAAGCTATCGATCAGTCCGACCAATTCTTCTGACGATAGATCTTTGCCGTTGCGTATCCAAAGACGAAACATAGATATTAATGTTGATATGTAAAACTCCATAATATATGGCGCTAAAGCATCGTTTGTTGGAAAGTCCACAATCAATCGCTCAAAGGGAATTTCTCTTTTCAGACGTTCAATAAAATGAACAGAACCATAGTCGCCCAAGAGGGCCTTCAGAACTGAAATGTCTTCTGCATTTTCCAAGCATTGAAGTGCATCTTGGAAAGTATGTGTAGAAAACTCTCTGCCAGCCATTTCCTCGTTAATGGAATTCAAGATACGCTCTTCAACGTAGTCCAACAACTCATAGATATCTGTAAAGTATTGATAAAATGTACTGCGATTATATCCTGATTGCTTGGCAATCTCTTGAATGGATATTTTTTCGATGGGTTTTCGACTATATAAATCGCAGAATACATTTACAAATGTCTGCCTTGTTTTGTCCGTCATTTCAGGTTGCTTATGCATGATTTTCCTCCATTTTCTGTTCAATCCGTCCAACCCATCATACGACAGATATTAAAAATCTGATGGTTGATGAGTGTGTAGTCAATCCATACAATAACATTATACAACACGTTGTTGGATCATCGACAAGGACTGAAATACATTTTTAGGAGGTAATATGAGAATTTTATTCTTCGGTAGAGGTGTCATATCGACCCAATATGCTTGGGCTTTTGAAAAGGCAGGGCATACAGTAGAGTTTTACGTTAGAAAAGGGAGAAAAGAAACCTTCGGAAGCCATATAGAGCTTGAAATGTGGGATGCGCGAAGAGGGAAACAGCTAATTCAAGAAAACTGGAACGTCAAACTGCATGAGGAGATTAGCCCAAATTATGATCTCATTATTGTAAGTGTCAACACGGAGCAACTTCCAAAAGCAGCACAATTACTATCGACTGTTGCTGGAAACACCCCTGTCCTCATATTTAATAACATTTGGCAAGATTTGAAATCATCAATCTCACCACTGTCTATGAACAATGTTGTTTTTGGGTTCCCAGGAGCCGGTGGCGGCATTGCCGACAATAGGCTTAAAGGTGGTTTTTTGAAGATGCTATTTCTTGAAAAACCACGGGCAGGCACTGAACATATTAACAACAAGGTCAAAGAACTATTCGAAAGTGCCCATTTTAAAATTAGCTGGATCAAAGATATGCAAAACTGGCTATGGAATCACTTTGCCATGAACGCGGCTATGGAAACCGAAGTGTTGAAAGTGGGAAGTTTTCCAGCAATCTTGAATCATCGTGACTCATTCGCAAATGTTGGGAAAAATATGAGGGAAATTGTACCTGTACTCCAAGCAAGAGGTGCAAAGATTGATATGATCTCACTCCTGCTAACCAAGATTCCACCGGCACTTCTCGGAACGCTTTTTAACAAGGTTATTTTGGCAAAAAGCAGCATACCACGACTTATCATCGAATACAACAACAGCAAACCAAATTTTGCGGTACTTGAAGTTGTGAGAGAAGCCAAAAAGTTAGGCATACCTTTACCGCGTCTTACTGCAGCTTATGAAAACAACGAGCTTGCACAACGTTATTGAGAACTGATCCATCCAACAAACAGAAGCCACAACTAATGCTTTGGGTTAAATATATATTTTGGTTAAAACAAATATAGCCCGAACTTTAGCAGCTTCGGGCTATATAGCTTTTAAACAGGTACGTTCGGCTCCAGAACACAATATCCTGACCAACATCACTACTGGACTCCACATGCACCGTATCTACTTTTTCACTAGCCACTATGTGGGGGTATAATAAAAGAGCGACTGTTGTCAGCCGCCCCTAATAAAACCTATTTTTCAAAAAAAGAAGCGGGACATTACCCGCTCCGTATAGAGTTTTCCCAAAAATCCCACTGTACGTCAAATACTTCAAAATAGGTATCCTGAATTCTTTAACTCTTTGAATTAGTACCTACACCCAACCACCATTATTAAAGAAACATATACATTATTGATATAACAAGAGCAGACACCATGAATAGAAAAGGTAGAATCGTTAAAGTTACTCCTGCAATCGCCATTCCTCTTCCTTTAGATGACTTTATTGCACTTAATCCTAGCGGAAAACCCACCAATGAGGAAATACCTGCGATGAAAAAAAATGTTAAACCTACTCCGCTTGCAGATGTAACCACCTCTGCTACAATTGTTAAGACGACGAAAATGGCAGATATAATACCCAAAATCATTGAGACAATAGCAGCTCCTAGCCTATTCTTTAGTGGCTTTGGCTTTACTTTACTTACTGTTTTAGTTAAAGCTTGAGTAGACATAAAGTAGTGCTCCTTTTTACCTATGTATTTTGTCCTATTAGTAAATAATACCTTTATTCTTTAGCTCTTTCAACATCTTTTATATAGTTTAATTACAATGGATCGGCTACACTAAGTTGGACATAAAAATAGGGGCGAAAACAGCAAGCCCAGAGATGCCATGGAATTACGAAACCTTCGTCATTTAGAACTGGAATTATACGACTATGTCAACTGGTTTAATAGGCATCGAATTTATAGATCACTGGGATATTTGACACCTGTTCAGTATCGCCAATAAGCCCTTAAAAAAATTGGTCTGATTTATCGTTGACAAACCATTCGTGAAATTTCCAGGCGGATATAACAAGCCTTAACCTACATTAAGAGACAGTATCTTTTTAACTAGCCACTGGGTGCGGGTGTAAAAAAAACGGCATCTCTGCCGTTTGTGTTTAAAGTGTTGATGCAGACAGCGGCGGCGGCTTCTCTGTTCGCGGCGGTTTTCATACGATGAAAAGACACATGCACAGTATGTCTGTTGATGCGGCTCATTTCTGGCAATATTAGATGTGATTTTACCTATATAAGTTGAACCAAACAATTTACACAAGCCACTCCGATGACAGAATAACCTTCCAATCGCTGTTATCCCCAGATTTTTTTGATTCCTTTTTTAAAGGGGAAAATCTGGGGATAAAGGCGAACGCTTCGCTTTTTCAGTTTTTTTCTGTCCTCTTCGTTAATGTGTAAAAGAATAGTTCAACTTAAATAGAAGCCTTTAACATTAAAAATAATTGATTATGAAAATGTACTTCATTCGTATATATTTTTGTAAATAAACCAATGCACTTGTCTATGCTTTCCCCAGTGAACTTTTGGGACATGATGGCTTTATTCGAATAGATCCTTACTGTCTTCCAGTCACGAATAATTTGGTCCAATAACGGGTCAAGCGTATGTTTTGCATTGATTTGATCAATGTTGTACTTATAGAGCGTATTTAACCTGTATTTCTCAGAACATTTTCTGTAAATTGTACTGCTCAGTGTCTCTATAATCGTTTCATTTTGTATAATGAGCTCGTAATTTTCTGCGAGCAACAGTATATTATTCAAACTTTCCGTTATTTCATTTTGATACCTGCACATATTTTGTACGAATGTATTGATGGTTGTGTGCGCTGACTTCTTATTGTCCAAGATCTCATGATTACCGGGGGGCACTAGCGCATATTCCCAAAAGTAGTCTGGCATCTTTACGTGTTCCGAAGTCAGGCATGACGATTTGAATTCTGAAAATGGCAGAGAATATTGTCTGTATTCTGTAATATCATCAACCGTATATATTTCCTCGTTCGTAAGATTGAAGCCATAGACAAAAACAGGATGCAGTCCATGTTTTTTGTTATAGTAAAAGTCTCTCCCGCGTTGATAAAATAAATCAATAAATATGGAAATCGGATGACCACTAGAAATAGAGTTTATGATCTCATCTTGTAACGTATCTAGTGCAGGGGATATTTTACGAATAGAGATCCCCATTTCCTCAAGGATCTGATCTCCCTCCTCAAGATCCAACACCTCTAACTTGAAATATCCTCTTGTTTGTATTTTTTGTTTATCAAATCTATAAATAGTAATGACATTATTCAAAATCGGCAGCTCATCTTTTTTAAAATATCTGGCAAGCGTTAACAACAAATTGTAGCCGCAATTAAAATAAGGAAAATTATGATGAGGAAACATTTTTGTCATGCCGTCGAAGGGCTGAAAGGTGTCCAGGGAAACAATTTCTTCCATACATATTTCTCCTATACTAGGACGTGTCTTGAAACCTACTGAAGTGCATCTTTTACCGCCTTTTCGCCCCCTGCTACGTCACTTTCCCTTGACGTGCCCCGGCACGCCTGCGGAAAACTTCCTGGCTTGGAACGAAAATTCAGCAAAATCTGCCGCCTTCAGAGTTTTCAGACACGCCCAAAATTATTGTTGATATTACGGCTATATTACCTCTTAACAAGGTTCATCATACGGTATTGCCGCGTTCCAACCTTCATCTCTTCATATTTCTTCGAGCCGGGCAATGCGATGAAATCATGAATATCTCCAATATTCGTGCTCGCTTTGGCGTTGCTCGCAATGCCTTGTGTGCCAGTACGCTGCTTCGCACTCTCATCACATGATAGAAGAACATTCGAAGTCACATCCTGATTACGGATTACAGACAGGCCTGCTTCCTCTAACAGCCTGACGTTATGCGCTACCTGATCTCCCAGCATCAGCTCCGTATACAGAAATACGCCACCAGCTCTCATGATCCGGTACACCTCTTCATAGAAGCGTGATCGGTTCGGATAGGCATGCGCGGATTCTATATTTAACACCACATCGAAGCTCTCGTCTGCAAACGGTATATTCTCTGCATCGCCGACGAGATACAAAGATTCACCCCCTCGGGATTTGGCATTGCAATAGGCAATATTCGCCGGGCAGATGTCGAGACCGACAATAGACAGCGGCTTGAAATATTTAGACAGAGCTGCTATGTTCCCTCCCCTGCCGCATCCGATGTCGATCACCTGCCGTTCCCGAATCGCCGTCCTGCCCACTGTCTCAAGTAGCAGCTTGACTGAGTTTCTATTCCATGCATCGCCCGGCTCGATCACCGCATGTTGCTCACTCCCGTCCGGGACGTAACCATAATTTAAGAAGGTGGCGAATCGGCCTATACCGGACAGCCCAAGGGAGTGCGAAATCTCGCTATAATCCCGAATTTCAGCCTCTTTCCGGTTCCAATCGGAAGGGTGGGCAACCTGCTCACGCTGGTCGAGCATTGATACATAACGATCATCAATCGGATATACCGCATCGCAGCTGCAGCATTGCAGCAACGCCTCAGACTGGACCAGCACACCCTTGCAGCTGGAGCATACCAACCTTGCATGCAGATGCTGTAGCATGACGATCACCCAGCCGATATATGCATTTGATTCAATGCATACACATTGTAGTAATTGGGGATGTTCAAGTCTTCGTAGTAATCGATCAAGACATTGAAGCCGTTGGTGCGGAAGATGTTCTCGAGCCTGCTGATCTGTTCTCCATCCAGTCCGTGTACCTCCATTACAATTTGCCTGATTTTGCCCCAATCCTCCGGCTCTATGCCTTCCAGCACCTCAAATTCACTTTTTTCCACGTCGATTTTGAGCAGATCAATGGGGTTCAGATCGTAATAACGGATCATTTCAGAGATCGTAGTCAGCTTGCATCGATGGATTTGTTCATTCAGAAGCTTCGGCGACATAAGTTGATCCACAAACCGGTTTAGCATGCGCGGGTCATCGAAATGATCCCGGTAATGGTTGATTAACCCGTATCGGAGATCCAGATCGTGGTTCTCCCGGTATTTGATCTGGACAGAATCCGTGGACATCGTAGGGAAATAGGCAAACTCTGCTTCCTTAATCTCATTGGAAAGCCCGACGTTAACCGTTGTTACGCGAGGCAGCGAGCTCGTATTCATCTTCAAGAGCTCAAACGTCGGAGGCAGTGGCTCAAAGGCATATACCCTGCAGTTGCTCTTGCTGCTGACATACAGGGTGAACATGCCGATATTAGCCCCGACGTCCATGACCGTGCCATGATCCGGGAGCGTAATCCCGTGCTTGAAATACATCTCCTTCTGGAAAATCTCGTTGTAGAGGAACTCGGTCTCTCCTTCGTTGTTTTGATAGATTTCGATCCCGTTGTGCAGCCGCTTCTTGGCAATATCCTCTGTCTGCGGCGAAAAGCTCTTGTACTCCATCCTGCTCATGCACTTCACCCTCTCAACCATTTGTTTGTGGCATTTCTCTAACTGCTGGCGCTCTCGTAGTGTCTGACGGCCAGCTTCCAGAACAGCCTGACCATTAGAAGCGATATCACAGGAGCTGCAAAAATCCATACCCCAAGGAAGAAGTCCAAGCGGTCGATCAAATAAACCGAGGGCATGTTGGTGATAAACAAGATAGGCACGACATACAGTCCTATTCTCTGCAGCCATTTGGGGTATATGTACATCGGCATATTGTTCAAATCCCAACATTTGTCCAGTATGTCGAAGATCGAACCGGACTTCACCGTCCAGAAAGCAAGAATTTGCGGAAGCAGAAGCACTGAATACATCACGATCGTGCTGCTCAAGATCACGCCGATATATCCGGCCAAGTGCATGAAGCTTGGCTCGATGCCAAGCCGCCGCCAAGCCAGGACGATCATCGTGATCCCGGCGATCAGGTTCGGAATCGGAAACGCGTAGTTAACGTTCCGGAATGAAATCATAAACTGCAGCGATAGCGGCTTCGTCATATACAAGTCCAGCGTTCCGTTGCGGATATGGCCGGCGAATCTATAAAAGTTATCCATAAACAATCCTGTATAGATTGCGATCATAATCGTATAGGTCCCGGTGAAGATCATCATCTGGTCGGGAGAAATGCCATTAATTTCAATCCCCAGCCGAAAAACGAAGATGACATAGATCAGCTTGGTAAACAGAAATACGGTCTCCATGATCAAACCGGAGTAGAAATTTGCTTTGTATTCCATATAACCGACCAAACTGTTCTTTGCGAAAATAAAAAACATACGTACATGCTTCCGAATCTCACTCAAGCGGATACTCACAGACCTAACCTCCAACGGCTACATATTTCTTCATCCCGGAATCCCAAGCCAATTTGGAAATGACCAAAAGTACCATTACCCAAACCGCCTGTACCAGGAGCCCGCTCACGATCTCATGAATCTCCAAGCTCCCGAGGATGATCTTAACCGGGAAGAATACGACATACTGGAACGGTAAATAGCTGGAGATTGTGGCAAACGTATCTCCGAAAATATTAAGCGGAAAGATGGCGCCGCTGAGCAGATAGACGCCTTGGTTGAACGCGATATACACGCCCCAAACCTCAGTAATGATGAACGCGAGCGCACTAATCGAATAAAAAAGCAGGAAGTTGATGAGCATTCCGAACAAAATACTGACCAGGAACATAACGATCTGCCCCACTCTGAGCGGAAACCCCCAAATCTGAGTAAACACGGTCATCAGTATGACGAATAAGACAAGCACGACCCCGGTCTGAACCGTTTTCTCACCGAAAAAATTGCATATCCGATAGCTGAAATAATGAATGGGCTGAGCGATAAACTTGCTTAGCCCGCCCGTCTTGATATCATTCGCTATCTCCCCTTCGAAGCCGGCAGAAACCAGCTTGGAGACGACACCGGACAACACGGAATAAATGATGATCTGTGAATACGTATAACCGTTAATAATCTCTTGCGGCGAGCTGCGGAACACAGCTGTCCAGAGGAAGCATTGGACGAGTATGATAAAGCCGCCGCTGATAATGCCCATCAGGAAATCGGTCCGGTACTCCATCGCATTCTGAAGCGCAAGGATGTAAGTCCTTTTATACTTCTGCAAGGCTTTCATGTCTGGACCCCATCTTTCTGATATAAGCTTTCGATGCCTCGCTCGACAGGTACATCTTCAACTGTGAAATCAAGGATCGGGAACCGATCAAGTATCATTTTGGAAAGCCGCTGGAGGTCATGCTTCTCAATTTCCATGACGGCATTCATGCCGTCATGTTGAGTAATCGTGCCATAGTCGCTTAACGCTTGCCTCGGCACTTCATCCGTAAATTGCAGCTTGATAATCTTTTTGGCATGCAGCAGCTCGTTCACACGCCGAAGATCACCGTCGTATACGATCTTCCCCTGATTGATGATGACCGCTCGCTTGCATAGATCTTCAATATCCGCCATGTAGTGGCTTGTCAGAATGACCGTTGCCTTCGTCTGCTCGTTATAATCCTTCAGAAACTCCCGAATGCGCTTCTGCGAAATCAGATCAAGTCCGATTGTAGGCTCATCCAGGAAAATCACCTTGGGCCGGTGGATGAGCGAAGCAATAAGCTCCATCTTCATCCGTTCCCCTAGCGAGAGTCTCCGCACCTGAATATTGAGCAGGTCTTTAACGTCAAGCATCTCCGTAAGCTCATCCAGGACAAGGTTGTAGGACTTATCCTCGATCTCATAGATGCATTTGTTCAGGTACAACGATTCGTTCGCCGGTAAATCCCACCACAACTGCGATTTCTGCCCCATCACGATCGAGAACTGCATCTTGAATTCTTTTTTTCGCTCCCAAGGGACATAGCCTAATACCGTCGCTTGCCCGCTTGTCGGATACAAGATGCCGGACAGCATCTTAAGCGTAGTCGTTTTGCCAGAACCATTCGGGCCTAAAAATCCGACCATCTCACCCTGCTCGATTACAAGGGATATTTCGCTAACCGCTTCTTTGATTAGTGATTTCCGCTTCACTAAATTTTTGAGCGATTTTTTGAGCCCCAGCTCTTTCTCGTAATACTTGAAGCTTTTGGATAATCCCTCCAGGTGGATAATGCTCACTTGCGCACCTCATTTATGTGAATTTAGAATCGTTATACACCGTGCAAATGCAAGACACTGCACTTGGAACAAGCCGGTGTCAGTCGTTCGTCCATCATTTCCCTTATCCTTCTGTAGGTCATGCTATGCCATAATTCCTGTACGGACGCTTCATGTAAGTTGCCGATCTCGAACTCCTTGAAAAATTTGCATGCAACAATCGTTCCATCGGGCGTAATATCCATCCGATTCGAGAGAGCCAGGCACTTCTTGTTCATCGTGCCTTTCCCCCTCACCTCTTTGCCAAGCACGAAATCTTCGATCTGGTCATGATCCAGATTAGGCTGGTAGCGTAAACGCATTTTCCAGACCCGATTATTCACCCGGTCCAACTCGCTCATCAAAGCAGGGATACGCTCCGGATCGAGCTTGTAGTTAAAGGCGTGCCAGCTTCGTTCGCCCTTGTGCCCGCTCGCCGGAAGGAAGTCGAACTTCTGGTCAAAGTAATCGTCCATTCCCTGCGTGCATTCATCCGAGATGTACCATGGGAAGCAGACCATGACCATGTCTACACCGACGCCCTCCAGAAAGTTCAACAGATCGTAAAGCTTGTCGGTCATAGCATCGTTAACGACGGTATGGATCGTAATTTTGCCCCTGAATCGGTTTTCCTTGCGCAGCTCGACCAGCTTCCGGATCGCATCTATCGCCTTGTTGAATACCCCTTTGCCGCGAAGCGCATCATTCTCTTCTTCGAAGCCATCAAGCGCAATGAGCAGCTCCAGGTTGTCGGAGATTCTCAGCAAGGCGTCCAGCTTTCGCTCGATCAGCACCGCGTTCGTGCAGATCGTCGTCTCACGAGGATGGGCTTCAAGAAGATCGGCCAAACGGTCGAAATGGCTGTATACGAGCGGCTCACCGCCCCAGATATAGAGTCTCGACTTGGCTGGTTCCGTCTCAAGGATTAGCTTCTCCAGCAGCCCGTAGTCGAGCTGTTCGCGCTGCTGCTCCGGTGTCATGAAGTGATGGTAGCCGGTGTCGTTCCATTGATAGCAATGCTTGCAGCGCAAGTTGCATTGGTTTGTCAGTTTAATCCCGACCGACTCTGGCAACGGGGTCGCGTAACCCACTATTTTCTCCATGTTCCGCTTGGTTTCCACCGTATTCTTGATCGTACGTTTCAATATTTGCAGATCCTTTGCGGAATGCTTAATCTCGGATTTCGGATTCATATCAACACACCCTTCTTAAACGTAATAGGTTATTCACATGAATCAGTAGATATAATACCTTGAACAAGCCGTACAAATCGGAAGCATATTTTTTTTCATATACGCGCGATACTCTTTGTAATTGTCACTGCGCCAGATATCCAGCAGATTATCTTCGTTCACGTTGCCAAAGGTCAAATCATAGAAGGCATGGCAGGGCGAAACATCACCCCTTGCCGTAATCTCCGCATAAGTCCATGGTAGGGAGCAGCGTTTTCGTTTATCCGCCATCTGATGGAATTGTCCCGAGAAATAGTTTTGCAAATTCTGTTCATCTATCGTCTTCGGATAGGTAATCACATCGATACGGTTTTTCAAGCAATAATCTTTAACATTATTGAGCTGTCTCGTTAATTCGGGAATATCGATCTGACTGAACGAACCGATGTCTTTCCAGACCATCCCCTTGGCATACGGAGCTTCATGCACGCCGAATTCCTCACTAAGAACCTCCACATATTGGGCATATTGCTCTTCCGTGGCATAGAGCTGCACTTCCATGCTGATATGATCCAACATCGACAAGTCTATTTGCTTAAAGAAAAATTCCTCGATGTACATATAGTTCAAGGGTGTAATGATAAAGGATACACCTATCTTCGGAAATTGCTTGCCTTTGCTTTGCCGGAGCTCATAGAGCTTCTCGATTCCTTTGATTACTTTCTTGAATACGCCTTTGCCCCTCTGCCTGTCGTTGATTTCCTCAGGGCCATCAAGCGATACCCAGATCTTATTGGGCGGAGTCTCGACTAACATCTCGGCATGCTTTTCAAGCAGTGTGCCGTTCGTGGGGAAGTCAGCTATGCTTCCATAATGATTGATCATGGCGAGAATGTCGCTCAGCCACGGGTACATCAGCGGCTCACCGCCGAAGAAATCGTAATACGGCTTGCCGGGGCTGCACTCGATGATGATCTTTTTGATCAACTCCGGGTCCAGCTGCGCTAATGTTTTTTTGCTTTTGTAGGGCCCTTCGAGGCCCCATTCATAACACATTTTGCATCGTAAATTGCACTCCTCCAGCAGCTGCAGGACGATCCATCTTGGATAGCTTACCGTATCCTTGGCAACACTCAATGTATTTAAGCTCATCGCATAACCCCTTCTGCCATTGAAATCTTACCTCTTCGTTAAGGCAACCCTCGAACAATAGTGATCCACATAATTCGTCCGTTCACCGGGCCTGTTCTTGATCGCTTGATGCATCTCCTTAAGGATATCTACAGAAAAATCCATCTCTCGCCACTTCTCGTAGCGTATTCCGAACCCAAGCGACTCCCACAATTCCAGATTGCTAAGCTCATGACTGCCGAACGGCTCCAGAAGAATAAGAGGGGTTTCGGAGGCGAGCGAGTCGATCAATGTGCCCGCTCCCGGCTTGGCCACGATTGCCATCGCCTCAGAGGCGACGTCAAATAACCAATGATGATCAGCCTCAGCAGCGTATGAATTCGTATCTTCTCCGGATATTTCAATATATGGAGGAAACTCATGCAGGCCGTTCGCGCTCTTCACCCATGAACACCATTCCGGATCGTTCATCCAATATCGGTGATCGGGATCGGGCTTCGCTTCCTTCCAGTCGTAAGCTACAATATCAAGCCCGTAGTTATGGCCGGCAAGCTCTGGAATTGTACTTTGATAAGTGCCCATCCCCCAGCCGCCGCCATGAACAACAAGCCGTCGCTTCCTAGATTCGAAGGGCAGTGGCGTAGCAGGAAGAACCGGGATTTCGTATCGAATCGCCAACTTATCAGTGTCATAGAGACAAGCATTGTAATAATGCTCGTCATACCGGGGATGAAACTTCTTCAGGCTCTTCCAGGACGGGGCCAGATCCGAATCGACGTAGAGCAGGTCTACATGAATTGGATTCGGCAGCATCTTCTCCCTATACAAATCCAGAATATAGACCCAGTGTCCGGATAGCGATATGAATTCGTAGCGTTCTTCCGCTTTCCATGCCTCAAGCAATAGCTCGACCTGGGCATAATCTATACTATTGCGGATATCCATCGGCATTCGGGCCGAAAAATTGGCAATAGCGAAATTATTGTGGTATGCCGTCCTGCTGTCTGCAATATGCACCCTCTTGTCATGCTCCAAATAGCTTTCGAACACGAGCACTTCCGTCGCGATATCCCTTTTCCCGAAATCGCTTGCAGCTAACAGCCCGGGAATATAGAACCCCAGACCGAAACCCGAGCATAGAATCGTTACTTTCCGCTTCCCCATAAACTCTCTTCCTCCATCCATGGTTTCAAGCACTTCGGAATACATCAGCGGGCGATCTTAAAGGATAACGACAAAAGAACCTCCTCAAGCTTCGCGGACAATCGTTCGTTATCCCCTGTTCCCTCGATCAGCGAATAATACAATCTGCCCTTCACCTGCTTATTCCGGATCCCCTTGCACTCGCTGACGACCTTGTTAATAAAGAGCGTATTCGCGCTTAACGGTAGTATGCCAAACCCTTGATCAGGCTTATATAGAATACCCTCGCGGTCCAGCGATTCCAGCAATTGATCGAATGATACATCCCCTGCAAACTGTAAGGTCGCATGTGTCATGCTCCCGGCCGTACCGTGTTGCTCGAGATACCGATCAACGTAATGCTTGATCAGACTCATCGATCTCCTTGCATTGACCTCAACAATCGGAACGATGCGGCCGTCTATTAGCAGCATCGAATCGACGCATACGTGCCCGTGATAACCCGACTGGTAAAGCTCGCGGGCCGCCAGCTTCATTACATCAAAGTACTCCGCTTCGTGCAGCCTATGAAGCAGCCTGTCATCGGCTGTATAGGAACCTTGGTAAGCGAAATTGTGATTGACCAATTGCTGCACAGAGATATGGCGGTACGTACCGTCCGGATCGATGTGGAATTGGCAAGAGAAATCCAGCTCCTTGAGGAGGAACGGCTCAATAATAAACCGAACCGTTCTTCCCTTTCTGCACTGATCGGCAAGATAGGATGTGACCCGCTGCAGAATCGCTTCCGACTCGATTAGCAAATTGCCCTTCCCGGATACCCCAAACTCATCTTTGATCAGAAAGGGGCCATTTTTCAGCAGATTCAAGCCGCTTGACAGCAGCTCTTCGTGGGAATAGACCGTCTGGCTGTCACACTGAAGCTCAAGGCGACGGTTCAATTCGGTTGAATACAGCTTAGAGTTGACCGTCTGAACCGTCTCGACAGCTGGATAATCCTGTTCCAGCCCGAAACGCATAGCAGCACGGTCCGCCCCCGGAATGAGCGCAAAGGGCGACAACCGGGCGCCGTTCAGCAAGTATGGATCCATGTCACCCACATGATCAGTTGAGGTTAGCAGGTCGAATATATTGGCGGTTCTGCCTGCACTTCCTCCATCAGGACGCTCAAGATCGGTTGAATTGGACAGAAATTGGAATCCGATCTCATGCAAATACGCTTTATGAGAAGCGTTCATTCCATAACGAGTAATGAGCCTATCCTGTGCCCCGCAAAATGGGAAGAGCAGCTCATCCATGGCCATCACGACATTCTCCATTTCAGGATCGTGAAACGACGGCAGTTTGGCTTGATTAGGGTCGCGCCAGAAGCGTTCCGCATCAAACGTCCCGATAATGAGCTCGAACTTGCGTCTATCGTTCATGCAGATGCCGTCTTCTGCAACTCCGAGATATAATTGCAGAAGACTGTAACCGATTCCATGCAATCGAAGTCGAATTGTTCAAAATCGATTTCAATGTCGAAGCGCTCCTCCACCTTCAATAAGAAAGTAATCAGTTGTAAAGAGTCCAATCCCCCGTCTTCCATGATGCTGGAATGCCCGTTCAAGCTGATTTCCAGTTGGGCGTCGTCCTTGACTTCGCTTATCATCGCTATGATCTGTTCCTGCATAGGTACCTCCCGTTTAATAGATATATTGACTCTGGTAATAATAGATCGTTCTAGTGAGTGCATCATGCAAACTGATCGCCGCGTGCAGCTCCCAGCACGCAGTGCCTCGCTTTATGACGATGGTGGTCAGCCACAGGTTCCCAGTCCATGATCGTCCTTGATCTGGTTGTATCCGGATTCCTTCTCTTAATACAATGAATTTAAAAATCCCCATTGCGTAAGGTTGTTGAACGATGCGTTGCTCCCAAACGAAACAGGTATGGTTCTAGGCATGAATCACAAGATGTCGGGTCAAATACTAGGAGAGATTCTTGAGGTGATTGGATTCGCTGTGGTAGTGCCGAAAAAAAGAGCTTGAAGCAATACGGATCGTTGAAAGACAAGAAGGCAATAGGCTGTCAGCAAACGTAATCTCTAGGACAAGAGTAACGGTTTGGCTTACTCAATACGCTGTATCGCAACGATTATAGTCCCGGCATCACTCCCTCCACAAATATGCCCGGATCACCCCCGGCTTCGTGCTAAGGCTTCTATTCGGGTGCAAGAAGAGATATCCACAACTGACACCATCTGCTCCCTCAACATGACTGAATGTCTACCTTCTTCAACCATCGTTCGAGGAATATGGATTCTTCATTTTCTATATTCGTAATCAGCGTTTGAAAACTTTCGGAAATACTCGTATCCCTTGTCAAATTATATTTCATCGCAACATTCACAAGTATCTTTGCCTTAAGTTCAATGGCTGTGAATTCATCTATATGCTCTTGATTTAATTTATTTAAATGCCGATTATCGTACAAATACTTGAGTCTTAGCGTCATTAACTTCTTATGATCATAAAGTAAATGAAAAGGTCTTATATCAAGCGTAGCCTTCTGTTCCGATGTCTCTTTCGCATAATTTAATAGAGTTGTGTATATTTGCATGCCGAAATCAAGATTATGCCTGTCGCCCCCATAGTTGAACATCTCCCAATACTCCGGCGTTTTGTTAGTGAAATAATTTCTTATAGAATTCACCAGGGTATCTGCACTGAATTTATCCTGATGCTGCTCATTAAATGTATACAGATAAACCATTTCTCTAAGATAATCATGATTGGTTGTTAGATGATTCATGTCGAACGCAAGCTGGAAATCAGTAAATGATATCTCAGCCTGACTATACACGCCGTTCTTAAAGAAATCGGAAACATACAATATCTCTCTATCCAAATCATAGCCGTAAACAAATATGTCATGATGCAATTGAAGTTTATTGTAGCGATCGCTTAGGGGCACGTAGAAATAATTGACCATGGTGTGCACATAGTTATTCGCATTAATGTTTTCTATAATAAAATGAATAACCGAGTCCCATTTCGTTGTTACCGTATCTCTATGTAACTTTTGAGTAGTAATCCATTTGCACGAATCCGAAGGCCGCAGCTCATAAGTCACAGGGAAATAAAAATCTCCCCAATGATGTTTATAATCTTTGTTAATATATAATTGGATGTAATTGCTAAATATCCATGGATGTGCGCACTCGTAATGGGTAAGTATGGACAAGAGATGAGCATGCTGCGTATAGGTTGTAATCATCGGATAACTGACCGGCAATATTTTGCTGCCTAACGTTTGAGTTGAATTTTTCAACCTTTCGTTCACCCCTGATTATTTGGTTAAATGGCTTAAGGATTCCGAATCAGTATATCTCATTTAGCAATAAGCGCTTCGTGCTTGCCCTGTCCAGTTTTCCTGTTTTGGTTTTTGGAATGTCATCGATAATCCTCCATTGTCTAGGCACTTTATATGATGACAAATGCAAGTTGCAATGTTGTGTCAGTGCATCTATATCAATCAGGCATTCATTATAAACTTTCAGAAATGCGACGGGCACTTCGCCTAACAGATCATCGTGTACACCAACAACCATGACCTCCTCCACTTCTTTCAAGCCGTACAAAAATTCCTCGATTTCTTCCGGATAGATATTGATCCCGCCGGATATAATGATATTCTTCTTTCGGCCTGTGAGGATGAGACACCCTGATTCATTCCAATATCCCAAATCTCCTGTCTTTAACCAACCCTCAACAATGGTAGCGTTCGTTAACTCCGGGTTTTTGTAATAACCAAGCATCACATTCGGGCCCTTGACCCAAATTTCTCCGATCGCTGCTCCTTCAATCTCATTCTCTTCTTCGTCAACAAGACGAATAGAAACGTCATTGATGGGTGTTCCACAGGATAAGCTGCGCTCTCCCCGTTCCATCATGCTCACCCGCGGAGAAGCTTCGGTCAATCCATAGGTTTGAATAATGTCCGCGTGAGGAAATACAGTCTGAAGATGGTCTACTAATTTTGCGGGAATCGCCGCACCGCTAATTACAATAAATTCAATGGAATCAAAGGCACTCCAGTTCTTTGTCTGATGGAAATCGGAAACAAAGTGCATCAAATGCGTAGGCACCGCTGAGAATGCCGTGACCGCCTTATTCTGAAACAGTTTGAACGCGGTGCGCGGCAGCATGGGCAAGCTGATAAGTTTAATTCGGGTTCCATATAACATGCAAGAAATCAATTGCGTGACAATCGTAGAACTGAAATGAACGGGCATCGTTACCAGAAACGAATCCTGATCCGTATACCCCACCTTTTCGCCATGTGCCAACGCATTCGTTAATACATTCCAATGGGATAACATAACGATTTTAGATTTTCCGGTTGTGCCCGATGTAGGAAGGAGAATCGCACATTGATCGGGATCGGACTGATTTGTTATCGAGATCGATTCAAACGAAGGCTTTGGTTCTTGCGATAAATCCTGATCGGTAACCCAAGGAATGTCGCAATTCAAATGGGCAGGCTGTACATATTTGCTGATAACCAGTTTGGCGTCACTGGCATTTAAAATATTTTCGATTTCAGTATTGGATGCCGAATAAGGAACCGGTACGAACACATAACCGCAGAATTGAATACCAAGCGCCGTAAAAATGAACAAGGGCTCATTATTTGTGTATATTGCAAGATGACTTCCGGACTCAAGCTCAAAATTTTTGCGGATATATAAAGCAATCAAATAAGCTTCTGTCATCACATCTGCGTAAGTCCATTGCTGCTTCAGATCTTCAAGGATAATATGATCTTGGCGATCAGAGGCCTCCAGAAATAGACGCTGAATGATCGTCATCATAGCGTTTTCTCAGTCAAATAATTAAGGATTAATCCAGGCGTGGAGAAATTCTCAAATAACAGATCTTCATCAGGGATCGAGATATTAAACTTCGATTCCATTAAAACAATAAGCTTGATGAAGCCTGATGAATCGATCCCTTGGTCCAACAAACGGGTATCGTGGTCTTCCGGATACTCGATGTCCAGCTCAGCAAAAATTTCATTTCTCAAGATCAATTCCATTGATTTAGACATCATGTTTCCCCCGTTAGATAATCTTTAGAAAAAGGCTGATTAAAGAGGATCGTATACGTGATGAGCAAGCGAAAGTGATTGTGAAGAAGAATAAGTTCATAACGATAGAAAAGGTGAAATTTGCACTGAAAGAGTTGTTTATAGAGTTGTATGCAGAGATGCTGCAATTCATGTTGGAGGCGGAGTATGACACGATGCAGGACATAAAAGGCTTGACGCGAAGAGTACAACGACGGAAATACTTGAGGGTTACCATCGTCAACATCGCAAAACCTAAAGAAAAAAGCATTTTCCCAAGCAATGAAGCGTTGCTGAAAATGCTTTACAAAACTAAGAGGAATGCCACTCGTAAATGGACAGGGCGTGTACAATACTGGGACTAATCCCCCCATCACCTCTCCATTTTCTTCCTCGACGGGATCGAACTATATTGCGTAAAGTTGTGCTTCAAGAGCGTTTACACTAGTAGATTTACAGCACCAAGCGATTGATATATTAAATATAATTACATATATGCCAATTGTCAACAATTTTGAAAAAGCCCGTTGATGCCCTCTGAAATTGCATTCGTCATCTGGCTGTTTCTCTCATGTGCGATTGTTTCAAATGTGTATGGTAAAGGGAAAATATATTCAACTCAACCAGTCTAGCCATAAGGGATGCGCCCAATACAAAAAACAATGTCAGAATGCTTCATAGGCACAATGTCGAAGGTATTTTCTTCTAGGGACTGTACGAGTATCCAGGGGCAGAGGGCGCACTATGTGCAAGAGTTGCTATTGCCCGGATTGCGGAGCAGGAATGAACTATAAGAATGACCGTCATTCCTGCGTCTGCTCAACGTACACAGCTGTTAAGGAATTAGAAATGGTCTTCTACGTAATTCCCAGTCTTCTCTTTGAGATGGGATCAACGTTAAAGGTCTTTCCTTGAAGTAAATCGCACTTGTATTTTTCATTTTTAACAATGCCAAGAATCGCACCATCCTACCAAATACTTCGACCTGCCCGTGTTTTATGACCCGCGGCAGTTAATTCCTTAGCAATCATATGAGCCCCATAGCCAGCTATGTAACGCTCAAATATATAACGAACGATTTCCGCTTCCTGCTCATTTACAGATATTTTCTTCGTTTGAACATCATATTCATAACCCAGGCAGCTTTGAAATCCAACAAGCTCGCCACGCTTCATTTTCATCTTCAAGCCCTTTGAAATTACACCGTAGTCCTTCATAATTTTGCTTTTGAGCGCACGAAACTCATGTTCGGTAATTAGAGATATGGATAATAACTGCTTGAGCATAGCAATTTGCATGTTGTATCGGATCAGTTTGCGCTTCATACAATACCTCCCAATAAAGCAGATTAAGAAAATTCATTATTAAAGGGTTTTATTCAAGATAAATGCATAGTTTGGCACAAGTTTAAATGAAAGGGGCATGCGAATGCCCCTTCTCCTCTGTTTTGGTTTGACGATTTACTTATCCAGCGAACGATGGTTAGTCATTCTCATAGGTATCTAACCTCTCCCAGGTTCTCTGCGAGCTGCCCCCATTGCGATAAGCTGTGGCTGGACAGAAGTATCATTATTCCTCCGTATGGATCATCGCCTTAAATGGAACCACCATTTATTTACTGCATGGCAAAATCGCTTGCATCCTACAGAATAAAATAAGATGATTGTGGCGCACCAGCAGACTGGCTTTCTCCTTTTGGAGCACGCGAATAATGTGCTAGATAAGACATATTTAGTTTTCAATGAACACTGAGGTTTTAGCCCTCTACTTATCATTTCAATTTTCAATTAAAATCGGACCCTCAAAATAAAAAAAGCACGAATCTCATAATTGAGTTTCGTACTTGCTTCTCATTACATTTTACTTGTCGATGTTAGTATCTTTTTTTGTGAGAATGACAAAAAGCAAAATAATCTAGCTTTTGGAGTTAAAATGACCATCTCAATTAAGTTTCTCTTTGCTGTCCAAGTATTCACATAAATGTTCCGCTATTGCTCTTGCTAGAATTGGCGGTACTGCATTTCCAACCTGCTGATATTGCGCATCCTTCGTTCCAAAAAAAACAAAGTTATCAGGAAAAGTCTGCAAACGCGCTGCTTCCCGTATGCTCAATGCACGGTGTTTCTTAGGGTGAATCCACATTGACTTTCGGACATTAACAACAGTGCCTGAGGGCTCATCGTACTTTAAACGCAGATAAATAGTATTTTGCGTGCGTTCTGTATCAGAGTAAGTAGTTTTAAGTTCTGGCGGCAAACTATGAAAGTTTTTCCCTGGCTCAATTGCCTTAAACCTCTTTAGCGCTTCCGAAGTTGTTGCTGTTGAAACATGATTAAAAAGTTTTTTTGAATTGCGAAGTTGTTTTCCAAGCTCACTAATACTATTCAGAGAATCTGACAATTCCACTCCAATGTTCCCATTGGATATCTCAGTTTCAGTTTCAATTTCTTCTAAATCTTCTATTGCATCTCTTACTGTACGGTAATTCGATTCAAAAAAGGGTCCAATTGGGAGTCTAACCTCGTCGTTTATAGATTTCTTAACACCTATAAGTACAAAACGCATTCGCTTTTGAGGCGCACCAAAAGTAGCAGCTGACATAATACCATAACTTATACTATATCCTGTGCTTGAAGCTCCCAAAATAGACTCAATATAATCAATAACTGCCATCGAAGTAACATGAGCAATAAGACCGTTGTCAATTGAATAATGCTCAACCTTAATGCGATTGTCCAATATCTCCTTTGCTTTTGAAAGCATTCTCTGCATCATTATTGCCGGCATAATTATTTCACAAAGATTCTTGGCGTTTTCATACGATTCAGCAGTACTAAAATACTGTTGGATTGCCACCCCTGAATCAAGAGAATATTTCGCAATGGGGTTTCCCTCATCAACTGCTACAACAAGACCCGTTGCAAGAGAAAGGAGTCTTTTTTTATGTTTTTCTAGTGTAGCGCACAATTTATTTGAATTATTTCGCATTTTGAAAACAACATTTAGAGATAAATAATCGCTTTCCTTCCATAAATATTTTGTAATTTGTTCTAAGTTGCGAACAATGTCGATAATTCCCGGAAATATAAACTCCGGATCAAGCAGTTGTATCTCAGATGGAGCAGTTTTAATATTGTATTCTTTCACAATTTCAGCATCTGTTTCATCCACGTAAAAACGATGAATATCCGATTTAAGCATACTAACGTTTTCCATTACGAAAGCCATTGGGTTCAGATGAAGTACAGCCTGAACATATTTTTTGACAAGAGAATTATTTTGACTGATTGCATGATTTTTTTGCCGATTTGCATTTGAAAAACCTTGGCATGGAGGTCCTCCGATAACAACATCCACTTTGCCCAGTTTCTCTTTTACATCATCACTGAGTGCATCGGAGACATCACCGTAGACTTCTGTATTTCTGTGATTATTTTTATAAGTCTGTTGTGCATTTTTATTGTTTTCAAATGCCGCCTTTACATGATACCTACCCGTTTGAAGAAAACCACAGCTAAGTCCTCCTGCACCAGCGAATAAATCCACAACACTGTATTTTGATTTTGTGTTAAAATTCATAGTTTAAATCCTTCCTCCTGCAACCGTTCCAGCACAGCAAGAAGTTTTTTGCATTGGATCGGGTTAGGAATCTTTTGCGGTATCTGACACGCAATTCGCAGTGCAGTGTGTTCATCTGCTGTTATAATATGCCTATTGGTAGCAAAACTAAATATGTTTTTCCACTGCTCCTGAGAAATTTCTATTATTTTTGTCATAATCTCTGCATCTGAATCTACCCGCTGATCCGCTTTTGCTTCTCTTTCTGCTACTTTTCGCTCTTCCAGCCCAATAAGACATACTTTAATCTCTGAGGGTAACTCATACTTGATACTTTGAACGCTATTCCAGCATGCTTCTTGTTTGCACCACTGGGTGACATTTTCAATACCTCTTTGCGAATCGGTCAATTTACCGTACACAAGTTCAGATAATTCAGTCAGTGCGATAGTCACCGCATCAGGTATACTTTGACGATTCCAAATACTCATCAAATCTAAATTCATTCCAGGAAATTGTTTTTGTATAAGTGTATGAAAGAGAGAAATCGTGTAAGTCACAATGTTAGCACGATAGCCTTGGGAGTACCATGACTGACGTGACACCATCAATTCACTATACCTAAATATTATAATCAAAGCAACGCTCTCTTGAAAATACTTTTCATTGAAAACGAGGCCATCATCTGAAGATTCCCACTCATTATTTGTAGTTTTTGCAAACTCCGAAAAATTTGTTTGCGCGCCTTTACTCACTATGTAAGGTAACCCTTTCCATGTGTTGCGAACTTTAGCAAAGTCAGTTTTTGTTATAAGTTGATTTTTGGGATTTTGAAGCAAGAACTTCTTTTTTTCTCCAGCAGTCATCCGCATCTGCTTTTGAAGATACTGTCCACGTGCTCGCTCATAAAACCACTTTGTTTCGTGCTGAAGGCCACCCACCGCTCTTGCATACAAACGTTGTGAAAATCTCTCCATACGAATATGGAACGGATGAGTTGAGAAAAAGTCAGCATCACTGACTTTATTTTGGCTGTTAGAGGATCGCGAAATGTTTTGAACAAGTTCTGTCGCCTCCTCTTCTAATGTATGTTCAATAACTGTCAGTTTCATTTGAACAAAGATGGAGCTGAGATCAGCTTTATCTCTAAATCTTGCATTAGAAAGTGATGCGGTAGTTTGACCACCGTTGATTATCTGAAAATCCTTTGCAGAAACAAGGCAACTTCCCTCTGCAGTGCGATCAATTTGAATATCCATTGCAGTAGCAGAAATGCCGTTATTGTATGCAAAAAAACGCTCTGGACTCTGTAGAATAGAAGTGCGAATTTTTTTGTTTACGGCGACCTTTGTAGATAAAAATGAGCGTACATTTCCTTCTAAGAGATTACTGCCATACTTATCATAAATATCTGCCAAGATAGTACCAGGAATAATACAGAGATAGCTCTTAAAGTCTTTTGTCACAGTTCCACTTGCCTCCATACAAGGAATTCCATGATTAGAATACTCTTTAAAATCAATTTCAATAACATTTCTACCTGTATCTGAACTGCAGACTTTAAATAAACGATTTATATCCCATATTTGACTTTCAGAAGGGACTCCATCAATATGAGCAGAATCTAAAATCTTTATAGTTGTGCCTATAGAGGCTGTCGTAAAAATTAAAAGTTGATATTTACGAATTTCTCTTCGTTTCTCCCTAAGTAAATCTACTAAATCAGAGCAAGGCCTACTCATCTCAATTTCTCGATAAAAAGAAGAATTTAAAGCATGATCTACAAAGGCACTCAACCTTTCTAATAATTGCCCTGCCTGTGTTTTCGTGAGCACCCTCTCGGTTTCAGAAGTATCATAATCAGCAATTATCAAACTCAAAGTTTTGTCAAACTCATCAAAAGCATAGCCATCAACTCTTAACTTTCGGTTGCGCTTTCCCGTTCCTTCGAAATAGGCAACAGTAAAATCCATTAGGAATTCGGCTTCCTGTAAGTACTGTGCAAAAGAACTAACAAAAGACGCAGTAGAACCCTCCCCAGTTGCCGCTGCCTCTGCTTTAACTCCTTCTATAAAATCTTTTCGGAATTCTTGTGCGTCCATAGTATTATCCTTTCAGCCAGTCTGACAGTGCCGGCAAGCTTAATTCATAGTGTAATGATTCAACCTGTGGAGGAATATTACTCCTCATAATCCTTGGAAAAGTGTTGTTAACCTCATACCGTTGCGATCCAGAACAGTAATACTTCTGCTGAGAATACTCCTTCAAGTCAATGTATCCATATGCACTTAATTTAGATCGAAATAAATCCAAAGCATTCGAGCTATTAGCTAGTGTTAAGCTTATTTCATATACCACATCATTTAGAGATAATGCTCCTGCTTTATCAGGAGCGGCTTTATCAATTCGCATTACCACAAGTTCACCTTGGGTAGCAGAGTCCAATTGTTCCAATGAAGAAATTGTTACACTTGTAGCAGAGAGACCGATACTCTTCACTTCATACCAACAATCTTCATATATAAAATCTTGATCTAATCCCTCTGCTCCAACCCAACCTTGTATAGTATCCAACACAGAAGAACTTGTTTTTATCCGTTCCCACAGAAATAGAAGCTCCCCAATCAATCCTTTACGACGCTTCTCATCCATAACACCTTTTTTTTGCGACTCAAGAAGACGACTCCACTGCTTAAATCGATTAATAACCAAGTCTAGCGCTACTTTTTCATCTTTTGCTAATCGTGAATGTTCGATAATATCTGAACAGAGTATAACAAACACATCTTCTTGTTCATTTCTTAACAGTTCAAACGATAGAGTATATCGGTTGTCTGTTTCTCTTTTTCGGCGGGTTACCAGCATAGATTTTGATGAATCAATTACCTCGACATCTGTATTGCAAATAAGTAATAGCGTTTTTTGACTTATTGATTGATACCCAATATGCCACTCAAGTGGATGTTGCGTATCAACCTGTAGAAAACCACCCTCTTTGTAGCTTATACTGCTCCATTGCTTTTGGAGGATTTCTGGTGTTGTTCTCATTCGTCATTATCCTCCTCAGGATCATAATAACTACTGAGTTCTACCATGTTAACCATATAACTAGCTGTTTCTTCAGGCAACCCTGTAAACGGAAAACCTGCACCTAATGCAAAAAGAAAATCTGGTACTTGGCAACCTTCTTCAATCTGTGTTCTTACCTTACCGTTCTTATCAGTACTGGTTCGATCAACAGAAATAACATGTAGCATCAAAATAGGAGAACGCCCTTTAATAAGATAAGCACTATCGGAAACATGTACTTTCCCAGGATGCTCTTTTTTAAATTTTGCTTCTGCTTCATCTTTCTGTGTTTGCGTCAACCCCAACTTCGCTGCACCGCCCGCACCTACACGAACCTTTGTACCACTAATGCTAATTTGCCCTGATTTTGCAATGATGGTCCGCTTTTCAGGCTTTATTGTCAATTGCTCATCGCCGCAATATAGCTCTTTATAGTCTTTTTCAGAACCTTCAGCAATAACAACATCCCATGAATAATTCCCCATTTTGTCTCTAATAAAGTCCGCAAGAGCCTGCCCCTGAAAAGAGAGATGCCAAGGGTGAGTTTTGAAATCTCGTAAAAGTTGTTCAATTTCGTCTTTATTAACATCTTCCCAAAAATAGCCTGCACCTTCACGTTCAGTCCGCTTTCCTGTACTATCAAGTCGGTTCACAAAATCTTTAAATACACTCTCATTAGATTTCAAAGATGCAGAATCAGATTTCAGCCGCGGAGTTTCTAGCAAACGTCCTGAAACAGTTATTGGGCGTTTAACCATTGTTCCTGCTCGCATCTTGTTTCTCGCAGTAACAATTAGAGAGGCAGGGTCTTGTCGAACTTTTAACCCAAATTCCAGCGGTGTAAGGTTTGCATTCTTCATCCGTGCAATTTCTAATTTAAGTTCTTCAGCTGCTGCTGTTATATATCCATACCAGTCCACAGCTTCCACACCAATCCAAATTTTAAACAGATCGTCGTATCCTGGACGATAACCAAACCAACGGCCCATTTGCAGCAATGTATCATACATTTGTGATTTTCGGTAGAAATAGCTGACACATAGACCTTCAAGTGTTAAACCTCTGGAAAGGCTATTTCCGCCCACTGCAATAACGCGTAAGCCATCCTCACGGTGATTAAAATAATCAAGACTAGTTGAACCGCTTTCCTGATTGACTGCTCGCACATCTATCGGTGCTACAGCCTTAAATAAAAATTTCGAAAGGAATTCATGCCATTCCAATGGTTTTTGAACACCAGCTTTTTCACTAAGGCTGTGCTTATTCCACACAGCCTTTAAATAAGCAATATTAGATATTTTATCACTCTCTTCTTCAGGCTTACGCGAGTAATTTTGAAGATCGGAACGCATTTGGAGTATCCATTCAGTCGCCAAATCACGGATTTGGTTTTGGACATCCGTAAACCTGCTTACATGAATCATCATTGAGCGATGAGCTTTGTAATCTCCACGCAAATCACGAATACCATTTATTAACAAGAAATACGCCATAGCTTCTTTCATGCTTGGAGGTAATTCAGTGACTGGATGCCCTTTTTTATGATTAAATGGAAAGAATGCATTCATTTCTTGCGGTTGCAATTCTTCAAGACAATCCCTGAAAAGAGCTTCTACACCAAATATACTGTCTGCTCCGATATAGTTTGAGGGAGGAGCCAGTGAATATATGAAATCACGTGGAAACAAATCCTCTCCCCGCATATCATCAGTAGTTTCAGGATTAATAAAAATATTCGCATACGGAGTTGCAGTTATGCCTAGATAAGACGCTTGCCGAAACAGCTCCAAAAGTTTCCTAACTGCTTCATTGATAGCTGTCGGGTCTTCATCCGCCTTTTTTGTATTGACAGAAGCATTATCAGCCTCATCATCAATTAACAGCATAGGTAAATCAATCTTTTGCCCTGCAACGACATTATTATCACGCAACCAACGAATAAGATTATTGAGAATACTCTTGTTTTTCTTAACAACAAATACTACTGGATCACTAACACTCAACAACGATAAATCGTTGCTTTTCAATATATTTATATCGAAATCCTTAACTACAGAGGTGAAAGAGGCTATACGCTTATTCGTTCCGTATCTTCCAACTCCTACTGGTTCATTTCTGATTTCCTTCTTTGTAGGATCAAGAAAATATTCACTTTTTCTTCCTGAGAATTCTGCATCTAACCGTTCCTGTGTCTGCTGACGTAGATTTTCCATCATACCTGCAAGCACAATGATAACTCGATAACCTGTATCCGCAGCTTTATTAACAATAGCTGTATAGTTTGCAGTCTTTCCCGACTGCACATCTCCAAGCACAAGACCACGTCGTTGAAAATCATTTGTTGATTTCGGATCACCTAGCAAATCAACAATTTCATCAGATACACGGCCAAGATTTCCAGTTACTCTCGGGTTCCAATGTTTTATCTCTTCAAGATATTTTTTATATCTGTTCCAAAAAAAGAAATCAAGTTCAGAGCGCCTTGTCGGGAGCCATGATTGATGCGGACGCTTATCATCTTTAATAACAACACCAATTTCCATTACAACAACTATATTAGCTTTGAGTCTTCGCTTCATATCTTCGAATTCAGCGTCTCCTACTGGACAAAATGAAGACAAAGAATGTCGGAGCATATCAGCTATTTTGTCAAACTCCGCTTCACTTGGAGGAACCTCTTTAAATTGCGTATTTATATTTGCGGAAATCATACCTTCCAATTGTTCTGCATTAGTTATAGCCATTATACGTTACCTTCCTTTCGGTACTTTTCAATGATTTTCGGATGGTTTACAAAAGGCTCTGACACGGCCAGTCTGCCCAGCATCTCTTTTTTTGTTGCTGATGTTGGCATCTGATCAAGGAGCACTCGCAACATACTTTCAACTTCTTTTGCTGTTGTCTCCGTTTCATTCTCAAGGGATTTTTCCGATGTCAAATCAATGTATAACTGATTAAGCGGGATACCATTTTCAATAGCCTTTAATAGTGCTTCTACATTTTGTCTAGTTTGCAGCGGAGCATCTATGAATACCTCTACTAAAGGATGATCACGATTAATTCCATAAAAGAAACCTCCTTGCACTCCCTTGAACCGTTGCCAAATGTGAACAACTGAATCATTTGTCTCTTTTTTTCCTCTGAATACCCATGTCTGCTTGCTACGATCTGCCATTCGTTCAATGATAGATTCCAAGTTGTTTCTAACAATCTCAGGAGGAATAGCAATTGATTTTTTAATATCAAGGGTCCAGAGGCTATCCAAATCGTTTGGTATATCTACTTGAACCCGAGCTAACTTTGAAAGCTCACTCTGTCTCATCATGCGGAACCATGTTCCCCAAACCAAAAGTCTCTTATTCCTATATACATAAAAACCTTGGCTTTTACGAAGTCCTTCTTTGCCTCCAAGTTTCTTTATTTCAGCGGTCGATAATTTAGAAATGTGCGGCAGTATGTACGGACGAACAACAACCTTTGCACCATCAACATACAATACTTCATCGGCCATTGCCTGAGTATTTCTGCGCATGAGAAAAGGATCAGCATATTCAATTGGTATTCCATTCATATTTATTTCTATTTTTTTTAGGCCGCTTTCTCCGCTGAGATATCGGTGGAATACAAGGGAAAGATGATCACGGACATCGTCCATTTTCCTTCCCATAGAGCGTTCAAAATCCAATTCTCCAATTTTAAGCCTGTCGAGATTCTGCCATACAACCATTGTACCGCTCTCTAATCTATGAAGATTTTCAATGCATGGAATTGCATTAATTTCTTCTTCAGTCTCCATTACAATAAGCGACCATTCCTCATTCTTTATTACATGGTCAATATCCCAGCAACGAGCTTCAATATTACCATCCTTTTTGCTTACAACAGTCAAGGTACGGCATTGTGATAAAGAAGCTGTTTTTAGTCCAAGACCAAACCTTCCTAAATCTGTAGCCGCCCGCTTGTCATTTGGACTCTGACTACCATATCGCATAGCAGATTCAAGCTCATCACCACTCATTCCACACCCATTATCCAATATTGCTATATAGGAATCCCCAACAGGGAAGAAGAATATTTCTGCATAGGAAGCCGATGCTGAAACACAGTTATCTACAATATCAGCAATAGCTGTTTCTAATGTATATCCAATAGCTCTAGTAGATTCAATAAGTGTCGGAGCATATGGTGTTATGGTAATAGTTTTCAAAATACTCCCCCGTTCCCCTATAGTCCAAATATATAATCAACTACTCAAAAAATTGAACCCATGGGAGCAAGATCATCTCACACAAAGATATTCTTCAACTATAAAACTTATGATTTTCACTAATTTCAGAATTCGACATTCATCCACACTTCCCCTTTATGATATATATTTACTATTAAATTATAGTGTTTGGTAGTTTTATTAGATTTACAGATACTCTATTAACAAAAGAGTTCAATACAATCCTGTATTACTCTCCCATAAATCACCTGCCCACGGCTGGAGGAGGCATCAACTACCTTGCCATTCCCTCATAAATGTCTACATGCGTTATATCCATAAAACGACCATTGCATTCATAGCTCCAAAAACTAAATCATCCGGAGCTAAATTTTCATATGAATTGCAAGATTATTAACTACAATATATCGTGCCTGTTCTGCTACAGTGCGTGGCAACTGAATATTTAACCGCTTTTAAACCCACTGTATAAGGTAGCTATAATCTGTGTAGCGATCCATCACAGCCTTGGGCTGGCTATATGGGTCACTCAATCGTGTCAATGCCAGCTTGACAGTCCCAACTCCATGCCCCCTAACCCGCTAAGTGTTGAAAACAAAGAATTTCTAGGTATCTATTCGTTGCATTCCTTCCACGGTCTCCACATGAGTATTCGGGAACATGTCTACCGAATGTTTACCTCAAATATTTGATAACCGCCATCTTCAAGCATGTGCAAATTACATGCTAAGGTACTCGGTTTAAAACTTGCGTACAACACGCGCTCATGCGACATCTCCAGGACTGTATTCAGCTAACGTGAATCCAGTCCTTACGCGTGGGATCGACGATGATAACCGTCTGCTTCGATGCCTTGTTCTTTCCAACGAGGATCATATCCTCAGGTGCACCAACTTCGGACTTTGCATTCTTCACCTCGTTCAGTGCCGAATTGCTGAATGCATCTTAAGTCGTTTCAAACAAACTCCCCTATACCCGATCCGTTAATATCGCTTGAATTGAATGGGATCCCTAATCATCTCATCTCTCTGGATTTTTCTAAGCCTGATTATATGTAGGTGAGATCAACTCAACAGAATAGTTGCCATATGTTACTTTAGAATTTTTAATTTCATTTTTTTTGTTAAAAGGGCTTTCCTTTTGAATTAAGTCAAAAAGTTTAGATATGGTAATACCCTCCTTTTCATGTTTTCCTATTATTTCAATCAGGTTATACCATTGACACCAAGCAGCATTATCGCGTGGCATTTCGTCTCCTGAGAAGTTTCCGTTGTGTCTACCTATCACAAAAAACTTTATCTTATCTTTATTAATAAGTTGTGGACTCAACTGCAGAAAATCAGCTATCCGTTTTTCTGGAACATTGTTAACCCACTGTTCTATATCATTGACCCACTTTGTCGCTTTCTCTATATAATTCTTTCTCTTACTAATAAGTGATCGCGTCGATTCATAAATTGAGTCTTGCCATTTCAATTGAATAAAAGCAATTTCTTGTGTCTCTTTATCAAGTATACACGCATCAATATCTGTAATGTTTCTCCCGTTTTCATAAATATCTATACCTTTATTAAAGGTAATAAAACGATCATTATCAAAGTAGTTATAGAGCTCGTTTCTAAATAATTGTTCTCTATCTCTAGTGTTTCGGTCCCAATCTTTTGGATATTTCCTTTTTAACTCAGAAAACATAAAATCTATAGGCCTATAAATACATCCAGCGAATGAACGCAACAATTGTGTAGAAGATATTCTTGTGAATAATGGGCTTGGTGCACCTATATGACTGTAGTATTCTTTTTTCTCGGTATCAAATATGAATGTGTCCAGTATTTTTTCACCTATTTCGGTAGAAATATCTAAGAAATCTGTCAACGAATCTAAAAAAACATCATAGTCTAAAACAAGAGGAAGAATATTCACTTTTTCTAAGCTAGAATCCTTTTTCATTGCTATCTCTACAAATTGCAAATGTTTTATAGAGATTGATTCAATAACAAGAAGTGCATCTAGAAAGTATTGATATTCTATATTTCCAAATCTAGAAGTTTGAGAAAATCCATCCCACTCTGTTGCTTGTGCAAAATCTAGCTGTGCATTTAGAATAAAAAATTGATCTACTTCTAAATCAGCATCATAAGCTATAAAATTATAATTCCAGGTATATACTAATCTCTCCATTTTCTTCACAATCCTCGGAAGTTGAGTGAACGCTCTAAAGTATTCATCTCCTAAAGAATTTAATATGGTATGAGAATAGTTAACAGTCTTTATTTTTTCATATCTTTCAATTGAGTAGTGCTTACTCACATACGATAAATGTGCATTTTTTTCATCAATATGTTCATATTTTAATACACCAATCCGAAGCAGTTCTTCATAACTCTCCATAAGTCCTGCTTTAAAACAAATATTCAAAAACGTTTTAACACTTTGTATAGTTTGAGGTGTTGAAGGTATCAAAGGGAAGCGTTCGATATTATTATATTCTTTGTAGAGATAACGAAATGCTATTGGAAAAGAAAAATCAATAAAGTTAAGCTCTCGATCACTATCTCTGACACCTTTAAGAAGTACCGAATCATAGATTTGGTCATAGTATCGTACTACTTCGTTAATGAATAACTGTTGCTGTCTAATTGATAATCCGGCTATATATTTTTTAACTCTGTTTAATGCATGATCTTTAATTTTTTTTATTATTGTTAAGTTTTCCATAGTATCCCCTCTTTATAATTCTCGAAAATTAGATTATGCAAGCATTACCTACTTATAGTCCCTTAACACAACCCTCTAAATCGCATATTGTGACCGTAGGAATACAATTTACGACGGTCTTAAATGCAAAATCACAATGAATATTAGATTTATTTGTAGTAAGATTTTTACTTATACTTATCGTACCTAGAAATAATTAATTAATTTATAAAACATACATTAATATTTATTTTATTAGCCTACAAGAAAAACAGAAAACGTATGAAAGAACACTAACACACGCGTCCTGCTTCAATGTTTTCATAATAAGTGGAATGTCCTAGGCAAACGTAATTTACTTTATTTCTTAAAACTTACTAGACGTATCCACCCACTTACAACAATTGAACTCTGTTACTTTGTATCTGTAATCCCCCCGTCTAATATAAGGCATATTATAATATAGGAAGCTGATAACCGAGTAATTCTAAGCATTGACTCTCACCAACATCGCCACCGACTCCACATGCACCGTATGCGGGAACATAGGCTAGTTAGCTCCTATACGCTGCGGCGTGTTAAAACCTTGATTTATAAAGGATTTCTTCAATCTTATAGGTTCTGTTTGGTTGACGTTTACTCGAAAATGACGGCTTTCGTCCCCAATTCGTCCCCATCATTATCTGGATACACAGTACAGTTACATCATGCCACCCAGGAGACAAAGACGTTTTAATGTATTTTTTGAGTCTTTTCTTGTATGTAAAATCAGATTTCCCTCAGAAATCAGTCCCATATATTCAAGTGAATACGATGTTTGCGTAGAGCTTGTGAGCAAAATGTGAGCATGGAATCATCCATGTATATATTCCGTACGCAGGGGGCAACCCGTTATTGCAACTTTTGTTAAATTGACCGAGGAGAGTCAATTCTTCTGCATGAATGAACTAAGCCGTGATATAATTCAAAAGACATAACTAGTAGGTATTAACCCGTTGTTTGAGGAAGTTATTAGAACAGACCAAGTTGTGATCAATACTTTCAAGGATTCAGATCCTGCTTTATCGAAACTAATTGAACTAATAGGTAATATCGAGCTAACATTAAAAAGCAATTATTTTGAGTCACTTGTCTTTTCAATCGTATCTCAAATGCTTTCTGCAAAAGTTGCCGAAACCCTTAAGAAAAGATTATTAGATCTTGTATCAGGTGATGTTACTCCTGACAAATTGCTTTCTTTTGAAATTAACGAGTTACGTAAAAGCGGTATTTCTCCTCAAAAAGCATCCTATATATTAGGCCTTTCACAAAAAGTCTCATTAGGGCAGCTCGACCTAGAAAAATTGAAAATTTTGTCTGACGAAGATGCAATAAAGACATTGACCTCAGTAAAAGGTATAGGTAGGTGGACTGCCGAAATGTTTCTTATTTTCTCACTAGGAAGAAAGGACGTTATTTCGTTAGGCGACGTTGGACTACAACGATCGGCGTTGTGGTTATACCGCCAGTTTAATCCTGAAGAAATGAATAATTGTTTAGAAAGGCATTCCCTTTCGTGGATTCCTTATAGGAGTTTTGCTTCTTTATACTTGTGGAGAGCTATTGATGATGGGTATGTAGATAGAGAGTTTATAATAAAATAAACCGCCCGCAAATAAAATGCGTGGCGGTTCTCCTATGAATTAGAACAACTCGTGAAGCAATGAATTTTTCAGAGCATCACTATTTTCTTTCATTTTGCTAATTTCATGTTCAATAGTTTCACAATATGTGAGTAATGTCTGTACCTCGTTTATTATTTTCTCTTGCTCATCAATATTCGGTAGAGGGATTTCAAAGTCCAGAAAATCTTTCTCTTTAAGTCGAACTCTATTTGTAGAACCACTACTCGATTTCACACACTTTTGAACAAACTCCGGAGTTTTTACGACAATCTCCAGATATTCTGGCAAAACCAGCTCTTTATTTATATCAAATGAGGGAAAGTCAGCACTCACTACTGCACCTTCGAGATAATCTGGAACTATTCCAATAGCCCCATTCCTGGCATCAATTTTTGAGAAAATTAATTGGTTTTCACTAACAACACTTCGTTTTTCGCCAGCAATTTCAGAACCTTTTACTTCATTTCTTCGAACTACACCCTTCCCCCACATTTTAACCGTTACTTGTGAGTAAGTTTTATTAGGGTCAAGCGTAGTTTGATTTACATTTCTTTCCAATAACTCAGTTAAAGGTACCAGTGGGTACTTACCCGAGCTATTAACTTCTATTAAATTTGAACTCAACTCAGACAAATGCTTATTTATTTCTTCTTGGTGTTCCTGAATGCTTGCAATAATATCACTAGGTGACTTTATACTTTCTGAAGGCTTATTAGGATTAGTAAAATCTAAATCATAATTTCTTTTGATAACTTCATCAATAGATACTTTCCATGCAAAATCATTTTCAACTCGATTATTCCACCATTTCATTTCAGGCTCGAATTCCTCAAATGTAATTGGTTTTGTTTTTGAGTAATGCTTTGCACCTTCCGGCATTTGGTGCTCATAGTACCATATATCTTTTGTCTTTCCTCTTTCAAAAAATAATAAATTTGTTGCAATATCTGTATAGGGAGCAAAAACATTTTTAGGCAGCCTTACTATAGTGTGTAAATTAAAATCTTCAAGCAATTTTTCTTTTATTCTTGTTTTGATGCCCTTACCAAACAATGATCCATCCGGAAATACGATGGCTGCCCTGCCCTTTGCAGACAACACCTTCATGATATAGGCCAAAAATAGATCGGCTGTTTCATTTGTTCTAAAGATTTTGGGGAAGTTTGATGGAACTCCTTTTTCCTCTCTTCCACCAAAGGGGGGATTTGTTATAATAACGTCGACTTCATCATTTTTCCCGTAGTCTTTAAGTGGCTTTTGTGATAATGTGTTATCCCTTCTTATATTTGGGGAAGTTACATTGTGTAACAAAAGATTGGTTATCGCCAATAAATACGGCAGTGGCTTTTTCTCAATCCCAATCAAGTTTTTCTCTAATTTCTGACTATCCTCAACGCTGTTTATATATTGACTTAGATGTTCAAGAGCACAGATTAAAAATCCGCCCGTACCGCATGCAGGATCTAGTATTCTTTCTCCTAGTTTTGGTCTTGTCATCTCAACCATAAATTTTGTAACAGCCCGTGGAGTATAAAACTCACCTGCATTACCGGCATTTTGGAGCTCTTTTAGAATCCCTTCATAAACATCATTAAATATATGCCTATCCGTTGAACTATTGAAGTCTATTTCGTTTATTTTATTGATAACCTGCCTAATCAACGTTCCAGACTTCATATAATTGTATGTGTCTTCAAAAACAGTCCTGATCTTAAATGCCAATGGGTTTTCAACATCAATATTGATATTCTTAAGGCCTGGGAATAAATCGTTATTAATAAAGTTTACAAGCTCATCCCCAGTCATACCTTCATCGTTTGCAGCCCAACTTCTCCATCTTAAATTTGCAGGGATCGGAGAAATATAGTCCTCTAGAAGTTCTCGTTCTGTTTCCATATCGTCAAGAATTTTTAAAAAAATCATCCATACAAACTGGGAAATTCTTTGGGCATCTCCGTCTACGCCCACATCTTTTCTCATAATATCCTGAATTGGCTTCATATTAATAGTCACTTAGTTCCCGCCTTCATACCTAGTTGATGTTAGTTTGAATAAATTGCTGCAATTAAATTTTCAATTTGATTCAAATACTTGTCTTTCCCCCCGAAAATTTTCAGTATTTCGGTCGGTGATCCTATTTCATTAAATGGCTGTATTCTTAACAAATTAATGTTTAGAATTTGTTTAATATCAACCTCCACATATTTATCAAGAAGCGCATCTATAATAATTCTAACATGCGGACTTGTCGTTTTGTAATACTCCCCTTCTTTTACCAAATTAACGCGTTCGGGTTTAGTGACGAGCACTTTCCCATACACAACATTACCGACAATATCAAAAATGTCATAATGGTTACCAAATTCTTGTGAGAATCTTGCAAGAGTAAGACCGCTATCCTCGAGAATTTGGGTCAACCTTTCGATTTTCCCTGTATTAATCCACTTAGTTTTAAACACTTCGTATTCGCCAAGAAGATCTCTTAATCTTTCGAGCATTCCATCTTTAAAGTTATTTTTTAAAATAGATCCATCCTTGTCGAAGAAGCTAACGGTTTCCATTTTGATATTCACAGCAACATTATCAACTATAAGCTTATTATTTCTATCTGATTTTGACTGAATAATGACTCCTTTTTCAGGTGGCTGTTTCTTAGCTTTAGTTTCCGACCTCTTTTTTGTGGCACCCTTGCTGTTTTCTTCGGTGTAATCCAACGGATCCCCGTCAAAACTAGGATCTGCAAATAGCCGTGTTGCATTTCTGAAATCTATAATAGTAAAGAAATATTTATTGTATTCTTCGTTAACCCTTGTTCCTCTACCAATGATTTGTTTAAACTCAGTCAGGTTGTTTATATTTTTATCAATAACAATAAGTCCACAGGTTTGTGCATCAACCCCGGTAGACATCAGTTTAGAGCTAGTTGCAATAACAGGGTAATCTGAACTTGGATCAATAAAGCTGTCTAATTCCAGTTTACCTACCTTGTCATCTCCTGTGATTCTAACCACATACTTAGAGTTAAGTGAATAAAGATCGCTATTTTGGTTAACTAAAGCTCTTCTCATTCTCTCTGCATGTGGTGTATCAGTACAAAATACTATGGTTTTAGTAAATCGGTCCGTTTCTCTAAGAAATTGAGTGACTCTTTTGGCTACAACCTCACCTCGTCCATCGATTACTACAGTCTTATCGAAATCTTCTTGATTAAATGTCTTTTCTTCGATTACTTTTCCATATTTGTCGAGCATACCTTCTTCTGGCTGCCAACCTTCATCAATATCCAGCTCAATGTTTATGACTTTATATGGCGCTAAAAAACCATCCTCGATACCTTGTCTTAGCGAGTAAGTATAAATGGGCTCTCCAAAATAATCTATATTTGATGCATCTTTGTCGTCTTTAGGTGTGGCAGTCAGGCCAATTTGGGTAGCATCATTAAAATACTCAAGTACTTGATGCCATTCCGAATCATCAGCTATACTCCCGCGGTGGCACTCATCCACGATAATAAGATCAAAAAAATCCTTGGAGAACTCCTTATATATATTCTTGAAATCTTCCTTTCCGGTAATTCCTTGATACAAGGCTAGATATATTTCATATGATTTATCCACTTCACGTTCAGTGATTTTGGTCATCTTATCTCTAAAATGCTTGAAGTCGTTTGTCATTGTTTGATCTAGTAAAATGTTTCTATCTGCAAGGAATAGAATACGTTTTTTATTCCTCGCCTTCCATAAGCGCCAAATTATTTGTGAAGCCACATAGGTTTTTCCTGAGCCTGTGGCCATAACCAACAAAATTCTAGGTACATTATTAGCAACTGCTTCAATAACTCGGTTAATAGCAATTCTTTGATAATAGCGCGGTTTTTTTCCTGAATCATCTCTATAAAAATCCTGAGCAAGGATTTTTGATTGTTCATCATTCAATCCTTTTGCATTCGTAAATCGATCCCACAACTCTTTTGGAGATGGTAATTGATCAAGATTAATTTCCTTTTCTTTTATACCAGAAAAAACAGTGCGGTCGTGTTCAATAAATCCATCCCCATTGGTACTATAAACAAAAGGTACATCTAGAATCTCCGCATAGTCTAATCCCTGCTGCATCCCTTCCCCAATGGAATGATTGTTATCTTTTACTTCTATAATAGCTAAGGGAATTCCAGGCTTAAAGCTCAGCAAGTAGTCATATTTTTTCAATTCATCTCTGTATACATTTTCTTCTTCATCAACAATAATTTGACCCGATGTAAAACTTTTTTGTTCACTAACCTGTGTGACTATATCCCAGCCCGCTTTAATGATAGCTGGAGTAATGTACTTTGTGGAAATGTCCTGTTCAGATAACTGCTTTTTGTCCAATGGGTTCATGTTATCTCACTCCAATGAGTTCATTTAGTAATGATTTGTCATGAATAATAAATGTCCTTTACCCGCTGCATAATAGCAGCCTTCCACTTACACTAAGATAGCAAAGAGAAGATGGCACTAAATAACCATCTTCCCAAAAGTATAGCTTAACCTCTTGGTGGATATCGATCGTTTCCATAACTGTTTTTATCTCTGATCTGACCGTTCTCCCGGTGGATAACTACTTCGGATCGTTGGTTCCGCGCAATCTCTGTAGCCCGGGCAATAGCTTCAGCCTGAGTATTTGCCCGGGCAGTTGCTCTATCGTTCCCTGCACCTTTCACTTGCCAACCGCCATCACGATGTGGAGTAACATGCTGATTCTTTTTCACTGAGATCATCCTCCTCAATCTGGTTTTCTTTTTAATGCAACAATTGGGCTGCCCTGATTTTTATTATTAAGTGTCCCTTCTTGAAGACCCAAAAGCACCTCAATCTCAGACTTATTCAAACTTAACCCATTACGCGAAAGTTCTAATATAAGCTGATCGCCAGATAAAGCATCATTGGTTATCAGAACGTCAATTGCCTTTTTTAGTACTGTCGGCTGCGGAATAGCAATAATATCGTCCAAAGGTTCTTTCGTTCTCCAACCCCTCTTGGATATCTGCCTTATGAGGTATTGATATTGATTGGGACTGATTACCTTTAGCTGGTGAGCCCGCATCACCATAGCGGATATAGACACTTTCCACTTCTTCTTTAGCTCAACGTAAAAATCCAACCGATTAGGGTATATCAAGTCGCTCACAAACGATTCCTTGGGTAGCAAGAAAGCTGCGGCAAATTGGTTTGCTTCTTGCTCCAACTGACGAAACTCTTCTCTCGATACTTGTTCTAAGTCCAACGACCAGTCATGTAGGATTATATGCCCTAGCTCATGTGCGGAATCGAATTGTCTTCTGCTTGCGCTGTTCTTGTCACTGCCAAGCACTACAAAGTAATACTCCTCACCATTAACTTCTTGCCTTTGACTAAATGCATCGATGCTTCTGCCATCTGTTGAGAAAGAGGTTACGATAAACCCGTTTTTCTCCAGAAGACGAACCATATTAGGGATTGGGTCTACGCCCAATCCCCATTCCTCCCTCAATAGTAAAGCTTTTTGTTCAATATTTGCATCATAATCAATCTTCGGTACGTTAAGCGGCGGAAAGTCGATGTACTTATTGAGAAAATGATAAACTCTCGACAGCACTTTAATCTTTTCAACCTGGGAGAGTCTATCTTTCTTATTTGTAGTAAGCAGTGCGCGGAAGTACGTATTCCCTACCTTTACTTTGTCTTTATCTTCCTCATAGAAATAATCCCGCGGGAACCCCAGCGCGTTTATTAGCTTAAGTAGCGTCTCCAGACTAGGGTTCCCCTTATCATTCTCATATGAAGATATTGCTTGCTTAGTTATGTCAGCTGCTTCAGCTAACTCTGCAATGGTCATTGACCTGTATATTCGAGCGGCTTTTAACCTTTCGCCGTTAAACACCCTTACTTCTGGCATTTTACTTCCTCCTAAAACTGGTAGCCTCAATTTTCTTCGTTGTTTACATTATCGTCATCCTGCTTGAGATTAACCGATGGATCGTCTCCTGTTTCCGGTTGCTTTTTGAGTGTAACCAGAACATCCTCTTCCTCTTCCTCGGAAGGAGTATAATCAAATGCAACAGAATTTGCGCCATAATTTGTTGGAATTAACTCGCTCCAATCAACCTCATGTACAACTCCAAGTTCTGTGCTGGGTATTATAGCTGAGACAGATATAATATCATCTTTAGAAGTAGAGAAGCCAATCACAACGAATCGTTCGATTTCATCTTGACGCTCACGAACTATTCGATGTAGAAGATTTTCTACTCCTTCATCCCAGATTTCGTCTTCGAACAGACAAAGTTGATCGTTGTCAGCATGTAATCCACTATTAAGCAAGGCAAGAGCATCTATGTAATGGGCTGTAGACCGTTTTTTTCTTTGATCATGTAATTGCTTAAATCGCTTGTGCTTCATAAGGGTGTACAGGTACTTTAGCTCTGTGTCATAAAGTAATACGAGTGTCCACCGACCCCTTTTTACTTTAATTGAAATCAGTCTCTCATCAGCAGCATTTCTAATGAGATTGGAATTAATAAAGTCCCATACCAAAAAGTCGATTCCATTAAAGGATTCGAGTGCGAATTCTTTGACAAACTCGTTAATATCAGTTCTTTTTGCGTCTGTTAAGGCTTGTACTACGGAAACTTTGTAATCATCCGGAAGAAGCTTAAAATCATCGTCGTGCATTTACACTGCACCTCCTTTACTATATATTCATTTTACATAAAACTTAAAATAAGTCAATATGGATTCATTTTTTATCAAAAATTCAATTAATCCAACTTCATTAATTCTGATATAAATTCGCTTTAAATATCATTATAATCTAATATAGATCAAAATAAATCAATGGAAGGGAGTATGTTGATCAAATTATACCACAGAATGATTTAGAGTTGCTTCATCAAAAAGTCGAAGCCCAGTTAAGTAAATGTGAAAAGATACAAATATACGGTGTTTCAAGCTGGTCGTCTACGCTACCGAAGCTACCCGGCATATATGTTGTTTGGAACCGTGACAACAAGATAGTCTACGTGGGTGAGACGTCTAACATACAGGAACGCATGAATGATCTTAAAGATACAAGACATCATACGCTACGCCGCGCTGTTGGACATATGGAGTTTTCTAAAGAACCGGATTTCCATAAAGCAAATTCAAAAGTAAAGTTTTTGCCGCTCATTGAGAAAATGGTAACGGAGTTTTTCAAGATCAACCTGAGCCTTACATATTGTGCAACGAAGATCGGGAGGAAAGAATTCGAGGAATACTTAGTAAAGAAGTATGAGCCGGAGTATAACTCTTCATTGGGACGAAGACATATAATTTAATCCTTTGTGACTTTTACGAAGGCGCCTTTTTTCCATAAGTAATCAAACCACAAGTATTGCAATCTTCAGTACATACTTCAATTTTGGTGAATGTAATTGGGATTGCGCCAATAAATAGGGCCGAGATCGGAGACTTGTTGAGATTTGTAATCTATTATTATTTTTCAAAAGAAGATGACTTAAATGCCAGCCAACATCGAAACCATGTTCTTTGTAAGACATGCCCGTGTCTCAGACTCGGCAATCGGGTCGAGCACGCACTTAGTTCGGAAAAAGCTCTACAAGCAGCCGAACTGTATTGTGAAGTCATTTAGAAATCCATCCAAACCGAAGATTATGCCGAAATCCCTAGGTACAAAGCAAACATCCGAGCAACCGTTGATAGGATGCTCGGTGTCGTTACCAACAGGTACAAGATCGTCCAGAACCATGAGGCATTTGCTTATATTGATGAATTGTTAGGTGAAGACGTACAAACGGCAGGAAAGTATGGCTACTTGCCCATCTGCCCAAAACAGAAAACACATAAGCCATTACTTGGCGTTTGGCAGTATTAATATTATCAGTCATTCTGAACCATCAATTAACAGAAACCTCCGTTGGCCTTTTGTTTAAAAGCTGGTCGAGTTCTTTACACTTACAAACTACATTATGTTTAATTTTGAATTCTTGAAACAATATCTACAAAGTCTGAGCTGAACATGTCACCAAAAGAAATACCCTTTCTATCACGAAGTATTTTCAAAAAATCCTGAATTTCCATTTTTATTTTTGTTATGACTTTCAATTCTTCAGCATGATTACTTATTAATAAAGGGTCGCCAAGTTCAGTAATTAATTGCCGTAAGTCATCCTCAACTGATTGCCAATGTTTTAAATAGCCAGTTAGACCACCAATGGAATAAATATCGGCCGCAATTTGCGATTGAGTAGGATCGTCATAAAAAATCACATCATCCTTAGAAATCACAATATGAAACAATTTATCAATAAAGTTTCTATCTCGCATTGTTTCTACCACTTCATACATACAATTACGTGATTTAAGGTATTGGTCGCTGATAATTGAAATAACAATATCATGGTTACCGATAGATTGCATAAATTCTGTGAAACTTTCTTTATACTTCACATCTCGTATATCTCTTGATATATCTAAACCTCGAATCTTCCCCTTGATCTTCTCCTCAACTATGTCAGCAATACAAGAATCCTTTTGACAATAGGACAAGAATAGTTTCTTTCCATTTACTGGTTTCGGTCTATTATTGACAATGTCAATTCTAAAAGGTATACCATTAAAACAAACCGTTTCTTCATTTTTTTCGATGTGTATATATTCTATTTTATTTACTTCTCCTTCATAAAACTCACCAAAACAAATCTTCACATGCGAGTCAATCATTTCCCTAATAATTTTTTCCTTCTCATTTATTTTAAAGGCAGACTTTTTCATCCTCAAATTTTTTCCATCATCTTTTATACCGAATACGACTATCCCCCCGTTCTCATTCGAAAATGCTGAAATGTATTGAGCAATTTCTTCGTTCGAAATAACAGGGTGAACATAAACTATGTTTGTTCTGTCACTTTCTTTTACCTTATTTTTGATAATTTCCACAATTTTCATTTTTAAAGACTCCTTAATATTCTTCATCTATAATATTTTTCTTAGTGGAATTGCCGTAGCTCCAGTAGTTTTTAATAGGTCACCTAATGTAATTAACCTTACATCGCCTTTTTCGTTATCGGTCCATAACTCATAATTAGTGTCGTCTAATGCTTCTAGTTCGGCGTCTTCAAAAAAAATGATTTTATCGTCATCACTTGGACGTATAACAACCCTTATATTGCGATTTTCATCCAATTTCCTCGCCTTAAACACAGTAGTAGAGTAGTTATTCCATATCCATTCCTCTAATGTGTCATCGACTGAATAAAGCGGGTTATCTGACAACTCCTCGTACACACTTTTTATACTTCTTTTTATAAGAGAATCTATTTTTTCTTTTGCATAAGGCGATTTTGACGAAATATGCTGAAATAATTTCCTAGCATCTTCAGATATCGAAATTTCCCCATCTTCAAACATCTTCAGTAATCTTCCACTCTCTTTTAGAATAATTTTTATTTGCTCTAACTCTAAATTGTTTGCACGCATTTCATTTTCAAAGGTGGTTGCTAAACCAAGGCGTCTTGCTGTTTCTTCCGGGCTAGAGAGAATATTTTGGTGATATTGCTTATCATATATATCTTTAAATAATGGCTTAGCAAGATCAGGATTTTTTAAAAACCAGTCTGTAAGCTTATTAAAAATAACTTGCACTTCCTGAGTTCTTTTAGTTGTATTCGAGCTTTCATCTGACAATTGTTTACGTACATGGTCATTTATTTTATTTGCAATATATTCATTATTAATCGTTTCAATTTCAATGCCCTCTGATAGTCTGATGTTTTTATGCAATAATTTCTTTTTAATATCAGTCCCTAGTAAAGATAAGATTTCTTTTAGTAACTCATCAATGTTATCATCTACTGAAACTTTTGTAATTTCAATAAATTGATCATCTTGATTTGGAACTATAGCAGTTGCTAAAAAATTTCGTTTATCACTACTATCGAGCCATAAACTATAAAATCTATTAAGCCATGGCATCATTTCGTCTTTATCTGTGAACCAACCACAAAGATCATTTATGGTTTTCCCTTTTAGTAAACTATCATATGTGGCCTGCAGTGTAAGTCTGTTGTTTGGGGAAATATGCATCCAGTATTTATAGCTATCCTTCGTCGGGATAGCTTTAATATTTAAGCAGTTAATTAAGTCCCAAAGTATATCATTCAGATCAGGCTTATCCATCGATGGGATTAAAATATTTACTGAATTTTTACCATTACTCTCTTTGTATAAACTTTCCTTGCTTATTTTGTTTGACTTATGTTGCACATCGACAATAGGTTGTATTTGATATATTGATTGAATTGTATTAAAAATTCCCTTTTGAAATACCGACTCTTTTGAATGTTTTATGTAACACAAGTTAAATAGGTTATTCCAGTTATGCTGACACACATATTCTAGTAGATCCTTATAGAGTGAAATTGCAATCTTTATTATTTCTTGATTCGTTGCCGCCCCTTCCTGAATATGATTTCTTTCCTGTAACACTTTAAGGTTTGGGCTATTTATTACAATCGGAAAACTAAAATCCTCTGTGCCAATTAACGGGAAAGAGCAGAACAACTTTGGTATGTCTGCTACTGGGCTTGTATAATACCTATCATTTCGTTTCTCAATAAATGTAGCTACTGATACTTCATTATCTTTGTCGTAACATACCAAAATCTTTTTTGTGTCAGTAGACTCATTTTTATCATCATTAGTTTTTACAACATCAATGATTTCTAGCTTATCTTCAATTAATGACGCTTTATTATTGCGTCTATAAGTAACACCTTCACAATGAACTTCTTTTATTGTATTAACAAATGCTAATACAAGAGGAATTGACATATCAAGATCATTACATCCGCTCTTTATAGCTTCTTGTATCTCCAATGAATTTGTTCTTGTTAAATCATAAATAAATGAGGTCTTAGGTTCGCTGCTTTCTAACGAAAATCCAATATTATCACTCATATCAATTGTATCCAACATTGAAATCGCATTCATTATACTCTCTTTAATTTCTTGCTCATTTTTCCCACTTCGATCGATATCTAGACACATTCTTTTATAATTTACTGAAGCTGGAGTACTATGATAAAGCCCTTTAACTTTTACAATTTCCGAAATAAGATGCGTTGAGATGAATCCTGTTCCAAATTTCCCTGTCATCTCTTCACTGTTTATACGTTTTGACGAGATCTGTGTTATTAAATCTACTAAGTTGGAATATGTAAATATACTACCGTTGTGCGAAAACACTAATTCATTTTCATTTTTGTAAATCCATATTGAAACTTCTCTTCCATTAGCACAATCATTGGCATTCTGTATTAATTCCCATATCCAACGTCGTCTCATTATTCTTTTATCATTTTCATTAGCTCCCCGCAATTCATCCATCTTTGTCATAATGATGTTAATAGCCGAATCTATTGTCTTCTTCTGATAAATTACTTCTCGTTCATTCATATGATTAACCCCATTTCAATTAGCAGTTTCTCTACTTTGATTACTTTAGGATTGGATAAAAAGATATACTCTGAACCGACCGTTCCATTTATCTTAAGAATTTTCCACACAGAATTCTTAACGCTTACGTTCTTAAACTTGGATACAGAAATACAAAAGAGTATAGCCACATAACTCAATTCTATATTATTACAATGGAACAGCCAAATAGTTTGTTCATGTACAGCTGTAAATCCGCGGTTGCGTTCTGCTTCATCTTTTAAAGATCCGGATACTCGGCTGTAATAAACGTTATTAGGAGATGATCAAATGCCAGTCAACATCGAGTCAATGTTTTACGTAAGACAAGCCCCGTGGCACGGACTCGGAAATCGGGTCGAACACGCACTCAGTTCGGAAGAAGCACTACAAGCATCCGAACTGGATTGGAAAGTTATCCAGAAATCGATTCAAACCGAGGATTACGCAGAAATCCCCCGCTACAAAGCAAACATTCGAGCAACCGATCAGCGGTTGCTCGGTGTCGTTTCGGATCGATACAAGATCGTTCAGAACCATGAAGCGTTTGCTTTCACCGACGAATTGCTTGGGGAAGGAGTACGCTTTGAAACAGCCGGAAGCCTGCAAAACGATCGAAAAGTATGGCTTCTTGCAAAATTACCGGACAACTACAACATCGCTGGAGACCGCATTAATCCTTATCTCGTATTCTCAAACAGCCACGATGGCAGCGGCAGCATCAAAGTCGCTATGCCCCCTATTCGGGTGGTTTGCCAGAACACTCTGAACCTAGCATTAAGCAACGCCAAAAGAATCTGGACAACGATTCACATCGGCAATATCAAATCGAAGCTGGATGAAGCGAAGAAAACACTATTGTTGGCAGAATACTACATGGATAAACTTGAAGCAGAAGTCGATCAGTTGAACCGCATCAAGATGACCGATCAAAAAGTCATGGAATATATCGAGCTTCTTCTCCCAATGCCGGATAATGCTACTAAAATTCAGGAGAAAAATGTTGAGTTTCTGCGTTCCGACATGAAGCTACGGTATTTCGAGGCTCCCGATCTCGAACATGTTGGAAAGAACGGCTACCGTTTCATCAATGCCATATCCGACTTTGCGACCCACGCCAAGCCACTGAGGGAAACCTCATCGTTTAAAGAAAATCTGTTTATGCTTACGATAGAAGGAAATCCACTTATCGACAAAGCACACGAACTCGTTCTGGCCTCTGCTTAATCGTTATCGATTGCAGAGGCTATTATTATTGAGCCAACCAAGCGGTTGGCACTTTTCAATGAGACCAATCATTTTTGAAAGGTGACTTATATGAACAATCATCTTGATGATTTCAAATCCCTATTAGCTTATTCCCTGCGTGAAAAACCAGGAAGCTATATCGTCGAAGAAATCCTACAACGCTTTCCTTCCTTTTCTGAACTGGTTGATATTACCGAGCAAGAACTTCTTGCGATTGAGGGCATTGGAAAGGTGCGAGCCAAACAAATCGTAGCGACATTAAAGCTATCCCGAATTATATCTGCCCCAACGCCTTCGATCAAAACGATACAATCCCCATTAGACGTATACAGGCTTCTAGAGCCGGATTTCCGTCATTTGAAACAAGAACAGTTCATTTGCTTACTCCTGAATACAAAGAATGGCGTCATAGGCAAAGAGGTCATCTCAATTGGCTCATTGAATGCTAGTATTGTCCACCCAAGAGAAGTGTTCCGTCCTGCCATCAAACGGAGCAGTGCCTCGATCATTTGCGCCCACAATCACCCGAGTGGCAATCCCGATCCGAGTCCCGAAGATATTTCGATCACAGCAAGATTGAAAGAGACAGGCGAAATCGTCGGCATCGAGGTATTGGATCATATTGTAGTCGGTGATTACTCGTTTGTTAGTCTAAAGGAACTGCCAATTACTCTTTTCTTTGTTGCGACTCGATCCCAATCAGTTGGATTGTTATGTGACAGTCATAGTTCTAAATGAAGAGTTCTATCCGCTCAAACTAAGGGTCAATACGTGCGAAGATGTTCTTTCCGGAGGACATCCTTATTTGATTCCCCTATCGAATGGAGGCTAATATATGCAACAATCCTTTCACGCTAAAGAATTTATCCAAACCGAACATTTATCCTACGAAGATTGGTTGCAATACCGATGTCTTGGTATTGGCGGCTCTGACATTGCCGCGATCTGCGGGCTATCCAAGTGGCGAACATCCATGCATGTGTACTTGGAGAAGCTGGGAGAAGCACCGGATGAGGTGAAAAATGAAGCTGCTGAATGGGGCACTCGTCTTGAGCAGCTCATTGCCGAGAAGTTTTCCCAAGAGCATCCGGATTGGGCGATCCTCGAAAAGAAAGTGATGTACTGCCACCCTGAGAATGAATGGGGCTCGCCAATATGGATAGGATGATCATTTGTCCAAAACGCGGCCGTGGCATTCTGGAAATCAAAACAGCGAGTGAATATTTGAAACAGGAATGGGATAACGGAAATATTCCGGACTATTACTACGTTCAATTACAGTGGTACATATATATCATGAATCTGGATTTCGGGTATTTCGCCACCCTCATCGCGGTAATAAATACCGCGAGTTTGAAGTGTATCGGGATGAGGATTTAATTGCCCAAATCGTCCGGTTAGCCGAAGATTTCTGGCATCACTATGTCTTGATGCGTCATTGCCCCCTGTTGACGGTTCTGATGCTTGTTCAAAGCTTCTCTCTCGCCTTTATCCGAAAGCCTGGCACGCAACCATTCTTCCTCTCGAAGAAACTGATTTATTTACAACCTATTTAGACAAGAAACAGCAATTGAAAGTTTTAGAAGCCGCGATCACAGAATTGGAAAACCATTTTAAATCCCTATTGGGAGAATACGAAATTGGAATTGCGGATCCTTACAAAATAAAATGGGAAAACCGCACCCGAAACGGGATCGACAGCAACCGGCTGAAGGAATGTTACCCCAAGGTCTATGAAGCCTGCATTAAGCAAACGCAATATCGTCAGTTCAGCATGAAACAGGAGGTGAAAATCGATGAATCAACCTTTGCCGACGCTGTTTGATCGATTGAATGCCCCCTTCCCCTATTCTGAGTACCATTACGATAGCTTTGGAGACCGTTGTTATATCTCTGGACAATCCATTACCGAACGTCTCAATCAAGTATTAGGAGTAGGTTACTGGAAATATGAAGGGTTACATGAGACGGAGAAAATTCTCCATGATCCGAACGGTAAAAACGCTCGGGTGAAAATTTATGTACGCTTTAGCTTTTACAACAGTGAGTTGCAGGAATGGATCACCTTTATCGATACTGGCAGTGAGAAATCAAACCAGGAATGAATGAGGGCGATGCTACTAAAAGTGCCATTACCGATGGCATGAAGAAGTGCGCAAGCCGAATCGGTGTCGGAAGCGATCTCTATAAAGGAATGATCACATGGGATAAAAAGCAACAAGCGATCATTGTGCCCCAGCATTATGATCCGTATTACCAGGAACAAGGCTGGGGATTGCCGAAAATGCAACGCAGTACGCCTTCTTCATCTAACCAAACATCCTCTCGAAAGTTTGAACTGACCGATAAACTGAAAGGCAAACCTTCCGCCGTCCAAACCAAAATCAAAGCAGCATGGCAAGAGCTTGCCGGAAATCTCGATGGCTTGGATGAATGGTATGGAAAAAAGCGTCAAGAGCAAGTATCGGATCAGCAAATATACAACTTACTTCAGAAAAGGTTACAGGATAAAAAGAAACTGGCAAGTGCATAAGTTCAACCACTTATAATAGGGTCAAGCGATCTGCTTTAGCAAGATCGCTTTTTCCGTTTTTCAGGGAAAGGAGTAACAAACATGTTTAAAGGACCAAAGTTTATCACTCGCGGGGTAAAGGAGAATATCCCGCCATTCATGCAAAATATATTGTGGTATTTAATAGAGACCATGGAAGTTAAGGAAAAAGACTATTTGCAAGTTTTTCAATTAGGGAGCGTGATGGTGGATGGCAAACGAAAGCAGACGATCACCCACTCTCAACAGCAGCCTGAATATCGCACAGACTATACCGTTTGCGCCAAACAAATCGTATTGGAGAAAATTTTTGTCATTGACGATCTCACTCACTGCACAATGTTGTTGGCGGAAGAATATTAAATGGCACTTCGTAAGAGAAACAATTCAAGATATATATTATAAATCAGACATCATGCTAGATGATGGTCCTGAGTCAAGGAACATAATGGAATATAGGCAAATCCGTTTCTCAATGCACCTCCATGTTTCTAATGACTGTTTTACACAACATAAACAGTACATCATGCTTTTATACACGAATTTCATGGTTTTATCATATTGAGACAACTTGTAAGAAAAACTATCCTTTTCATAGAGATGAAAGAGGTGAACTTTTCGTATGAATAATGCCCAGCAGATTGGTGAAAGCATTCGGTTATTACGACTGCAAAAAGGATATAGTCAAGAACAGTTGGCCCTTCAAGCCGGTGTCAATACTTCGCACCTTGGTCAGATCGAGCGCGGAGATAAAAATCCGACGATTAAGACATTGAATAAAATTGCCACCGGATTGGATACCACTCTTGAACACCTGATGTTTAACACTGTTAAAAACACAAAGGAACTTATAAACAAAAATGCCATTCTTACTTTGATTTCTCAGGACGATATTAAACAGCTGATTATTGATACGATGAAAGCGAACACAGCAATGTGCCCTTCTAAAGATGACGATAACAGGAGGTAAAGTAAGTTGATGTATGCTACAGGAGATGAGCAGAAGGTTCAGAAAAAGAAGCCGCTATACAAACAATGGTGGTTATGGATGTTGACAGCAATTGTTGTCCTCTTGTTTATTTTCTCCTCAAATACCGAGCCATTAGAGTTAACAGATTTAACCAACCTGAGCAAAAAAGAAGTAGTGAACAAGCTTGGCAAACCGAATGATACTTGGATCGTTCAGGACGATGAGGACGGCTATTATTACATGTATCCGTTTGGGGTCACGCTATTGGGTGATGAAACATCGGTGTCTGAGATTTCTCTGACTTACGGCCAGAAAGGAGTCAAAAGCAACAGGGTGTACAGCATCCTGGGTCTGACGTTAGGCGTTAATTTTAATGACTACACCAAAGAAAACCCTGATGTCTTTCGAGCACCAAATCTGGACATAGTCTCCTCGGAAGGACAGCGCTCTCGAATGTATCATGACAAGCAGGAAGACACCATTCTGAACCTGCTCACCGAATCCGATCGAATTGTCGGTGTCCGTTATGCCCGCTACGCAAATAGCGATGAGTCGAGCGTAATAGACCTTGCCAACTACCTTGGAAATGCGGTGCCTGAGCAACAGATCATTCGGGAGTTAGGCGTCACATCTACGGTCACAGGCAATGCAGACAACACGTATTACTTTGGACAAGCTGGCATGGCTAACTGGGTCAAAAGCGATGCCAAGAACGGCCAAATTCGCGAGATCACGATCACAGACGGGAGATTCTTTAATATCGGCGGACAGCGTGTCGGGGATACTGAGGCACAAATCGCCGCGGCACTCGGCACTCCAACTTCAACAACTGAAAAGGCGGATGGAGTGAAGGTCAGCACATTTGAACTTACGGCGTCAAACACGGCAAATAATTGTATTGTTGAGGTTCAAAGCTCCAATGGGAAAGTCTCCACTATTCAAGCAACATTACGATCTACATATGCCGATTCATTGTTGTCACAGATCGAGGAGAAAGAGCCCACTCCTGTAACGGAAAAATCACCGAATACGTCAACAGACACTTGGCCGTCGCTAAGTTTGGAGCAGCAGATTGAATTTAATCAATATTTTAGCGAATTCAGTTCAGTGAACTTCGGCACATCGCCATATATCAAGGATAGTGCTATTAGTTCGTACAGCGCAGATGAATTGATTAGATTCGCGATTGAACGGAATCAAAAATTCGGTCAAGACAACAGCTATAGCTTGAACCCGAATAACGACAGTGAGTTAATGATGCATCAAGACTTAGTTGCTGAAGTTATCGAGCATTTCTTTGGAATTCAAATTAATCACAAGTCTACTTCCGGTTACCGATATAAAGACGGCTTCTATCGATGGGATGCGTACAGATGGGCGTATACGGATTCTAACCTGTTTTCTCAAGTACAACGGTTACTGGATAATCAAGATGGCACATTGACAGCCGAAATCGGCGTGTTCCAAGACCTGAACGACTACCGGAATTTCAATAGCGAAGATTCCGACCATTTGCAAGCGAAAGCCATTCGCTATCAACCTCAAGCTACTGGTTCGGACGCTTCACACTTTTCATATATCGGGACAGTAAAAGCAACTATTAAAAAGTCGGAATCCGATGACTGGATCTTGATTGACTATAAAGTTGAGAGCTTGTACTAGACCATCAGTAGGATGGCCCATATGACTATAAACCACATTGATAAGGAGGCACTCCATGCAACTTCAACAGAAGAAAATGAATAATGGCAGTACCCTGCCTGCACAGACTTTAATCCAGTTAGAGACTCCGATGAAAGCCTTTAAAAAATTGTACCTCATCTTTATCTTAACTGGAGGTATTGCACTTGCTTTCGGAGGTCTGGTCGGCATTCTATTCGGAATTGTAATAGGCTGGACAGCGGCATATCTTACGCTGCAAGGCATTTCAGGACTCAAGCTTATGAAATTAAATTTTAAGGACTATCCTCTTCCCTACCCTGTAACAGATGTCCAGCTATACGAGCATTTATCGTCAATATCCTTTCATCCTGATCTAAAACTGGAACAAGGAGTATGGGGGACACGATTTATTTTCAAGAATACGACAGCCCATAAAATTCACATCGATCAGAAAAAACAAACCTACTCCATTATTTCGAAATTAACCAAAAAGAACCTCGTAAAAAAGCGGCATAATCCTGGAGTTACTGAGTATTCGTTCACCTTTACGGCCGTTCCAATTATTAAACAATTGGTCGATGAAGCGGCGGCGTCATTATCAGAGCCTGGCCCAGCATCCGCTAAAGGTTCAGATTGAGTTTACAAGGATTGGAGGTACCCTGAGTGATCGCCATTTATGTAGTGCTAAGCATCCCCTTTGGCTGGGCTTTCATTAGCAAACTGCAAAAAAACGTCACGGTGCTTACAAGCATTTCAAATTAAATCGTTTATAAGAGCATCCTCTCTACCTTTATTGGTTGGGCAGTTACGCCGTTTTATCTGATCTATTTTATTTTCAAAATGTTTCGGGGTAAAAGCTTCGAGTTAAGTCTTCTTTAGAAAAATAGATTACATTATAAACCATAATGAAATGAGGATAACCACTATGCTCAAGAAACTAATAGCACTCGGTATTTCTTTCATGCTAATGTTTAGTGTTTCACAGGCTGTATTCGCAGCAAATGAGATTGGAATAAATATTGTCGGGCAAAAAGAAGGTGTTGTACATACACCAATGACGGAAGACGGTGTATTGGTATTTCCAATTGGTGAAATCCTCAAGTTCCTTGATCTTAGCGGTACAGAAACCGTTAATACTCGTGGAAAACCGATATATTCATATATCACATTTCAAGGGCAGTGTTTCAAAATTACGGAAGGTCAGACAGACGTTCAGGAATACGAGGTAGATGAGTCAGGTGCGTGTATAAGTGCCACCGGGAATACTTACCAACTAGAGAAATCGGCACGTTATCTGGACGATCCAACCCTAGGCATCTATGTTCCTTTGAGCTTTATTAGCAAAATCTTGGCGGATGCTCCTTATGGCAATACATTCGGCACAAAATATGTTGACGGTGCTTTGGAATTCAGTATGTACAAAGAAGATGGAACGGGCACAAAACAAGTAATCAATCCGATCAAACTTGCCATGAAAATCAATAGCCCGTGGTTACTAACAGAAGATGACGGAAAGAATTTTGACGATAACGATCATAATGTTACCCCCGTTATCCGTGACGGCAGCACGTTACTTCCTATTGCACCGATTATCGAAAGATTAGGTGGGAGAACTACATGGACTGGCAGCGAACAGAAAGTTACAATCACCCTCGGCGATAACACAATTGAATTATGGATTGATCAAAAAATTGCTTCTGTAAATGAAACAAAGAAAGAATTAGCAGCTGCACCAACCATAATCAACGGAAGAACCATGATTCCTGTTCGGTTTGTTACCGAGAACCTTGGCGCGACAATTCGCTGGAACGGAGATTCCCAAATGGTTTTGATTTATTATGGTGGCGCTGAGGAGAGCGCAACTGATTTATTCAGCTTTGATTATAAGATCACCATGCTTGATGCCGTTCAGAAAAAAGAGGATAATCATAAAACGGTTGAAGATGTGGTGAAGGAAAATCAACAGAAACACGAGAAAGTTCAATATAACGACCATGATCCATTAGATTATTATGGAAAGATAATACATGTAGGGGATACTGTCGGTTCAGGCACATTCGACGGAATCGTCAAGAAAATAAACGGCACTAAAGTGCTTGTTTACTGGAATCATGCCAGCTTTATCGTAGAAAAAGGCAAGGAAAATGAAACTGCCGCACTGTTCGGGATCAAATGGTTGACCGAACAGTGGGTTGAAGCTAAAACCGTTACGGTTTCTACATCGGAAAATTAGCATGTATGGAGGGGCTAGAAAAGCTCCTCCTTTTTTATGCATCATTAACCAATTCATTCTTATCCTTTTTTTGTACGTCATGATACAGGAGAGGGGCTTATCACCGAAGCATAAAATAACAAAGAATAACGTCAAATAATGTCGCTTAAATTGATTTAATGAACAGTATAGTAACTCAAATGCAAGGAGGAAATTTTTTATGTATGATGACTATAGTGAGATACTTACTGTCCAAGAAATGGCTGAGTTGTTGAAAGTGGGCTTGAACACGGCATATAATTTGGTTAACTCCGCTGAAATCGAATCGTTTAGGGTGGGTAATTCACATCGGATTCAACGCTCTGCTATTACGGATTATATTATTAGAAAGAGCACAGGTTCCTATCGAAACTAAAGGAGTTTTACGATCAATGTTACATGTAAATTCAATTACAGAAAAAGCTTTGGAAATAGTAGTCGAAAACTACCATTTACCGCATCATGGTGCCCAGAAAACTAGCAATATTTACGAGTTGGCGGATTATGTATTTGAAAAATGCTACCATCTTATTCCGAACGATATAAAAGAATTCTTTGAAATAGGTCAAGAAAAAAATGATATTGCAAAACCAGATTTAATCAGACATTTGATTATTAATGCTTATATGGTGCAACTTATCGAATCCGAGGGCAAAATACATACATCCGGTGCTTTCTTTAACCGAGTGTATAACTTTATCGATGTTGCTATAGCGAATAATCAACCAGTTTGGTACTTGTTTGAGGACAAGGTTGTTCCCCGAATAGCAGGAGAATTTTCTAAGAAACTGAGCGAACACTGGATGGATCCTGGTACAAGTACACAGGCTAATACTTTCCCCTCTTTTATAGCTCCGTTAGTTGCTTTTCAAGCCATTCATGTAGATTCCCATAAGGTTCTAAAGGGACACATGGATAATCAGCACAGTACGAGCTATTTCAAACAGCATAAAGAAGTTGCAAAAAAACTTCACTTGCATTTTAGCGATAATTTCAAATTTTTGTTAGATCAGTTTCCTACTATCGATAGAATAGAGCGCTTGTTTGAAAATAATCAGATGAGTTATCACCCTGTACTTAACAGGATTTTATTTGAGCGTGAATATCAAATAGGACTTGCAAACAAAATCGCAATTTTGACAATGAATGAGTCCGAAGAAATCAAACTCCAATACTATCGATTATTAAGCACACTCGCACTTCTTCCAAATATAAATGGGAGATTATTCTATTTACCTTACATTCGAACAAGTGGGAGGATGGAGAAATTAAGCTCTGCCTTTATAGGTATGGCGTTAATAACAATTCCTGTTATGGAATCCTACTTTCTATTTTTATTGAAAAAGAAAGGATTCTCTGTAAATGCCTCTGCCATGCATTTCATGAATGAGAAAGATTTTTTCATTGACGTTAAAACCCAACCAGAAGCCATTCCTGGTATTAAAAATCAAATTTTTGGTGCAAAATTAGGCTTGCAATGGGAACTTGCAGATATGCCTTTCAACTACATTAAGAACATTTTAATAGTCCTCAACAAAGTTGCAGAAATTCAAACGAGTCATTTGAACGGTATTCACTTGAATCCATACGATTTTTTGAAAAACAACGGATATGACAAATATGACCTGTTCTTATTCAATGAAAATAATGATCTAATGATCGAAACACTCTCACAAGTGGTCAAAGAAAAATATTTCGACGTACTGTTTAAATAGTGAACAGCAGTTAAAAGCGGAGCTACCCGAATGTTTGGGTAGCTCCGCTTTTTAAAATTTAAATATATCATAATATCGGATATTAAAGCTAGCGTTTTTCAAAAAAAACTACTTGGATAAGCGGAAGTTTTAAAAAATGCAAAGAAGTATGATTATTCACAGAGGCGCCTCTCAAACAAAAATCTAGGAGCTGAAATGAATGGTCAAAAAATCGTTGTTCGAAAATCTGGCTGAGAAGGAACAGAGACTTCTTACCCAACTATCAAAAAAGAAAAAAGACATCCAGGTCTTGGCGTGTAATGGGAAGGAGTCTTGCGCACTTATTGACCACACAAAACTTGAGCCCTACAACCTTATTATAGGAATTATTCGAAATGATGAAAAGCTCTGCATTGGTCGATACGGTGAGCAGCATTTTTCTTTCCCTGTCGATGAATCTACAAGTTTAATAAGGGTCTGGATAGATGTTATAGAACAGAACGATGTTAAATTTCACATCAATTGTCGTGACCAATATTATGAACTTTTCAATGATGACGAAGAGGTCGAATACAATGACGAGATCATGATTGCGCTGCTCCATTGTCCAGACTTCGTCCAGTTCTCAGTGTATGACGGTAATTTACCATACAGGAAGTCTAGTCATATCTTTACCGCTTCGAGGACAGCAAGTGAAAATATTAAAATCATTGCTCACAGCATGCTGAATCAGCACTTCCCCGGTCTTTCCCGTTTTTTAATCCAATTAGATGGTGATGGGAATGAAGCGGAATAATCGAACTCCATATCGTCAGAAAGACTTTGTGGACGCTGATGACTCTCTCTATGAAATACTAAACCAAATTAGATCGGGAAAACTGAATACAGACTTTCTGAACTCTAAAAACATGGAACTAGAAACTACGGACAACGACTTATCATTGCCTACAAATCAAAGTCTTAGTAGTTCATTCGTTCAATCGCACGATACGACCATCGGTGAGCTAATTTCCCCCTCTACGTTAAGGCGTGGGGGGATACAGCAAGAATACATGGATAGGCATAGTATGCAGTTTGACGAACCGGTAAACAAGGTCAACGAAGCTTCTTCCAACCAGGAATGCCCAGAGAAGAACTATAACGAAAACCAAGAAGCAAAGATACCGATCGATGTCCAAGCGATGAGGGCTTTACTTGAAAAACAAAAGGTTCGATGCTGTGGTACAACGGTGTTTCTCCATAAAGAAGAATTTGGTTGTTTCGAGGAACAAACGGAAGCAAGTCTTTACGTAGCCATCCGTAAGTCTATAACCCCGGAGATAGACATGAAGCTCGGTAAACACAAGATGGCAGAAGTTGTCCACCGCCTTGTCAGTAGTCCGGAGCATCAAGTTTCTTACACGGAATTCGACAGCCACACGCATTTAATCAATTTACGGAATGGGGTCTTCGATGTAAACCAGCAGAGATGCTATCCGCATAGTCCAGACTACTTATTTACAAGTTACGTTGATGCTGAACTCGGGAAGTCGCCTTCCGGTATTCGGGTCTATCGCCCAAATCAAGAAGACGAAGAGCACGGAAGTTGTTTTAAACGTTTTCTAGATGATTGCACGGCTGGGGATCGTCTGAAAATGAAGTCTCTACAGCAATTTATGGGCTATATTATCAGCAATGAATGGCGGGCTAAGAAGTTCTTCGTTCTGATTGGCCTTCCTCACACTGGTAAGAGCATATGGCTGTCGTTAATTCGTTCAATGATTGGCTCCAAGCATACAACTGCAATGTCGCTAAAGCAACTTGGTGAGAATCGGTTTATGAGCGCCGAGCTAATCAAATCCAAGGTTAATATAAGCCCTGAAATGGATGAGAACGGAGCTATAAAAGGCACAGATATCATTAAGGCAATCACCGGGGGCGACCTCATAACCGCCGAAAAGAAGGGCAAAGACCCGTTCCACTTCTATGGAAAAACGAAGCTCGTTGCTTGTGGAAACCATATGCCTTTGCTCAACAAGCTAGATGGAACAACCGCTTTCACTGACAGAATCCATTTTCTTGTGTTCTCCAATATCATCCCAGAAGAACAAAGGGACAAATCGTTACTGGACAAATTAATTGCGGAGAAGACGTACATTGTGGAATGGGCATTGGAAGGTTTGCGCGAGTTAATGGACAATAATCTGGTCTTTACGGAAAGTGATGAGGCTCGTGCTTTTAAATCGCGGTACATTGCTGAATTGAATAATGTAACAGAGTTTGTTCGTGAACGATGTCATGTAGATCTGGACAACGATGAGTGCAAGGTCCATCGCAAAGTTCTTTTCCCAGCTTACAAACAATACTGTTGGGATAATGGCTATAAGTCACTGAGTAAGCAAGAGTTTTTTGTAGAGGTCTCAAAACTTAATGTTCATCCGGGTAAAATGAGGATCAGCGGGTCCACTCCTCTGGAGGGTTTTCGGGGAATACGACTACTGACAAAAGCTGAGCTTAAATCTTCTTTTTGAAATATGGCAATTACTTAGCTACATTGGCTACGCTAATTCAAATGTTCAAGAAATTCGGTGTATTACGGTACTTTTAACGTAGCTTGCTCTCAACTATTACTTTGCTACATGCAGCAACAAAGAGATTCAGCCGCTGCGTCAGTCGGCTACCCGTTGATACCCAACATCCAGCACATACGTCATTCCCATAATCTCGGATATATATTATTCATCTGAATATATTGGAGAGAGGTTTTAGAATGAAAGGAAATTCGATGACCTACAGCAAGGTTTATTTTTCAAATGAAGCTCATAAGCAAAACCTTCAAAAGTGCATACAAAAATTTGCTTGCTGGACGAAAGAATACATCTCCGCTTGTTATCTAGCCGCGCACCAGGAAATTTTCAAGTGTTTCGAACTTGAACAGCAAGAAAACGGGCCATTCGACTGGTACTTTGATTGCTTGGATCACGTTTCGCTCCAAGAGCATCGCTCGACAGTCTCAACAGCTCCATTAACCGGTCAAACTACTGCACTTGTACACCTTGCACTTAATCTGTGGATGGACAAGAATTTGACCTTACCGAAGGCCTAACTATCTGGGACTACGAGCTATACCGCGTTGCACTGCAAGCAATCGCACTACGAAGAAATACACCGGAGCTTATCATTCAATAATATCCGTAATTTAAGGAGGCTAAACCAAATGAGCAATACAGCACACACTACTAATCTTAACCCGCTTAACACTCATAACACTCTCACATTTTCTGAAGCCTGGGAATTTATTTTCCAAGGTAAGATTTCCAAGGACAAACTTTATAGCGAAGTACGGGCAGGTAGGATCCCACACTTTCGTATAGGAACCAAGATCTATTTTAGAAAAACCACTTTAGACGCTTGGTTTCAAGAGCAAGAACGCATCAGCTTACGATAATTTCATAAAAAACAGAAAAGCTCGTCGTTCTCACGAGCTTTTCTGTTTAGGCAACATCTGATTGTCTAACAAAAAGTTAACTTTGGATCAGGAGGCAACCCCATGGCAAGTATAGAAAAACGCGGAGAAAATTCTTGGAGACTTGTAGTCGAGACTGGATATGATCCAAGTGGTAAGCGCCTCAAACGTTACAAAACGATCAAAATCGAAGATCAGGCGCTCTTAAAAACCACAAAGCGATTGAAAGATCATCTGCAAGAAGAACTTATGAAATTCAAAATTGAAGTAGAAGCCGGAGAATATATTGCACCTGAGAAGATGACGTTTGGGGAATTTGTGAAAGAATGGGAAGACAAATATGCAAGTAAACACTTGGCAGAAAAGACCTTATACACTTATCAATCTAACCTAAAAAATAGAATTCTCCCGGCATTTAGTCATTTGCGGATCGACCAAATCAAAACCATGCACATCGTTAGCTTTATAAACTCACTGTCAGATGAGGGTAAAAGACTAGGGTTTAGAAAAGGAAATTTATCTGCCGGTACAATTGAGATCAATCATCGGATATTGAAAAATATTTTCACACGTGCTGTCGAATGGAAATTAATCAAGGACAATCCGGTTGCTGGAGCAAAGAAGCCTCTCGTCAAACACAAGCAAATTATTCCCTACGATGAAGACGAAGTTCAAGACCTCTTACTTGCATTACAGAAAGAACCGATACATTGGAGAATTATGATTACCTTAGCCCTTACAACGGCGCTAAGAAGAGGAGAGTTATTAGCCTTAGAGTGGAAGCATGTCGATTGGAACACAGGTACTATTGATGTCTTGCAAAGCGTTTCAATGTCACCTGCTGGTAATGCGCATGTAAAAGAGCCGAAAACTAAAAACTCAAAACGGAAGGTATCTCTTCCAAACTCCATGTTGGAAGAGCTGAGAGAGTATTATCTTCATAAAATTAAAGAACGTGATAAAATTGGAGACCGATGGCAAGGTGGGGACTACTTTTTCATGTTCTGTCATCCTGACGGTAAGGCTTTCCATCAGGAGCGACCTTACCTATGGTTCCGAAACTTCATTAAGAAAAACAAATTGAGATACATTCGATTCCATGATCTTCGCCATACTTCGGCTACATTACTCATTAATCAAGGAGTACACGCTAAGATCATATCCGAAAGACTTGGACATGGGAATATCAATACCACTATGAACGTTTACGGCCATGCATTAAGATCTGCCGATCAGTCAGCGGCTGACAAGTTCGAAACAATCCTATTACGAAAACAGGGACAACAGGGACTGAAATAACTTCCGTCCCCGTTTCGTCCCCAAATCCCCTAACCACCTACTCAAAACCCTTATAGATCAATGAACAAACAGCCTCAACATGCACCGTATGCGGGAACATATCCACTGGCGTTACCTCTACCGTGCGATAGCCGCCGTCTTCCAGTACACGCAGGTCGCGTGCCAAGGTGCTTGGGTTGCAACTCACATAGACTACGCGTTCCGGCTTCATCTCCAGGATCGTGTCGAGCAGACGTGGGTCGCAGCCTTTGCGCGGTGGATCAACGACGATGACGTCGGCTTCGATGCCTTGTTCTTTCCAGCGCGGGATGACGTCCTCTGAGGCGCCGACTTCAAACTTGACGTTGCGCATCTCGTTCAACTGGGCATTGCTGCGCGCATCCTCAATCGCTTCGGGCACAATCTCTACCCCATACACTTGATCCGCATGCTGCGCCAGGAAAAGAGAGATCGTTCCGATGCCGCAGTATGCATCAATAACCGTTTCTTTGCCGCTCAGTCCGGCGTATTCTACCGTTTTGCCATACAGCACTTCGGTCTGCACCGGATTGACCTGGTAGAACGAACGCGGAGAGATCGCAAATTGCACATCACCGATATAATCATAAATTACATCCCTGCCCCACAGGACACGAGTCTCATCACCGAAAATAACGTTCGTCTGCTTTCTGTTAACGTTCTGGCAGATGCTCGCCACCTGCGGAATCGCTTCACGGATGCTGCCGATCCATTCGTCTTGATGTGGAATATCCCGACCGTTCGTGACCAGCACCAGCATCATCTCGCCTGTACGGAACGCCTTTTTTACCACGACATGACGCAGTAACCCACGGCCTGTTTCCTCGTTGTATGCACTAATGCCAAGATGGCTGCCGATCTCCTTCACCTTGGCCACGACTTCATCGTTGTGCTCGTGCTGAATAAGACAGGTATCCATGTCGATGATCCGATGGCTTCCTTTTGCATAAAAACCACCAACCAAACCGCCTTCAGCTGCGCCAATCGGCACTTGTGCCTTGTTCCGGTAACGCCACGGCTCGTCCATGCCCATCGTTGGCAGTACACGAATTGCGTGTTCTGTGTCTTTTTCGTTCATGACACCTTCAAGTCGCAGACGCATTCGATTACTCTCGTTGGTTTGTTCTTCTATTCGTTCATCAAATGGAGATTGTTCAGGCTCGCTTACCTGAGTCCCTTCCTCCACCAACACGTTCAGCTTCCCGATGCGCTGCAGATTATCGATCACCAGCTGACGTTTCCAAGCCAGTTGACCAGCATAGCTCATATGTTGAATCTGGCATCCACCACACTGATCATAGATCGGACATGGCGCGGATACGCGATCCGGGCTGGCTTTGACGATCTCCAGCAGCTTGGCGTAGCCGTATTGCTTTTTCGTTTTCATCACGCGCACGCGCACGGTTTCACCCGGAAGAGCGCCCTGCACAAATAGTGTGTAACCATTCGCGCGGCCTACGCCCTCGCCGTCATGATTCATGCCGATGATATCAATGACGGTTTCTTCATTTTTACTGACGGGCAATCCTTCGATTGGTGCTGCCGATTCACGCGGTCTGCCTTTGGAACGCGCACCAGACAGGGATGCAGATGCACCATTCTGCCGGGTTTCCTTTCCCGATTGACGTGTAGATGGACGACCAGATTTCATTGAGTTTGTTGATGGCATGGATTGATTTGAATGATTTGATTGGTTTGGCTGACGGGACGCTGAAGCCTTTCCTTTCCCTTGAGGAGCAGCCGAATTCCGGCGGTTTTTTCCACGACCGCTGCGGTTCATATTAGACAACGTACATTCACTTCTTTCTTAATATAGTACACCGCCTGCAGAGGCAGTGGTTAAATCCAGCGATAAGCCGCATTTTGCTTTATCCAGAGACGATGCAGGTAATTTTTTAAAAGGATGAGCACCGCTCGCTTATGCTCGCTGAATTCTAACGATTCCCAGGAACCTTATTCACGCCAAAAATAACGTTCCAAAATTCTAACGAATCTCAGAGACGTTATTTCAATGTAAAATCGAGTTTATCGGCCATTTTGAGTCATTTTACCTAAAATAGCGTCTCACCGAATCGTTAGAATTCCAAATCTACTGATTTCTCCAAAATAAGACTTCCTGAAATCGTTAGCACGAAATGCATCGATTCCGGCTTACCAAGCGATTGCTACAACAGCAGTGCTCTTACATACTATCGAGATCGACATAATACACTCGCACTCGCAGACATACTCACGAATCTTACATATACACTTGCACTCTCACGTATAAACTTGCGCTCCACATCTCACATTTACTCTTACACAACAGTCTGCTCTTAAAGCAGTACTCACGTACTCTTACATATACAATTGCGCCTCTTAGAAATACTGTCGCACTCTTACAGATACTTTCGTATTCTTACCTTCTCACATATCCACACACACTCTTACACATATTATTGCACTCTTGCTTCCTGTACTCTCGCACCCTTACATGTAAACTTGCGCCCCACATCTCACATTTACTCTTACACAACAGTCTGCTCTTAAAGCAGTACTCATGTACTCTACATAATACTATTGCGCCTCTTAGAAATACTGTCGGGCTATTACATTTACTCTCGCATTCATACTTTCTTACATATACTCTTGCATTCACGCACTTTTACATCCTATATCCATGCGCTATTCAACCTAACACGCTCTTACACAATCCTAGATCCTATACGCACGCATTCACTCAGTCTCACACTCGCGCGCACATTCACTAATACACTCCCGCACTCATGCACAACTCACAAACGCAAGCCACATGACTGGTCACCATCATGCACCCAACTCATAATCATACCGCACCAAACGGATCATCAGCACGCATCAGACTCCGTCCATCAGATCAAACCACACCCACCCCAAGCAGGGGCCTTCCGGTTCACCGATGGAACAGCTGCAGATGATGCTTGAGATTCGTAAACGTTGCCGGCAGTGTGCCGCCCAATTCGCCGTCCAGATTCAATTGCACATAACCCGGTGAAGTGACCTCCATGTGGTTCGTCTGGAAATGCAGAACCTTCTTGTCGTTCAGATGCTCCCCACGCAGCGCCAGCGTAACGAGACGGATCATGTCGGCCAGGTTACACTTGCGCACTGCAATCACATCGAGCATACCGTCATCAATGGTAGCGCCAGGAGCAAGCTTCTCGAAGCCGCCGACGGAATTGGTATTGGCAATGAGGAACAGCATGAATTCATCATGAATTTCTTCCTGTCCGTTCGCACGAATGATCAGCTCCTGCGGGGACAGGTTCGACATCTTTTCGATGCCCTTCATATAATAGGCCAGCTGCCCGATCATCGTTTTCAGACGACTCGGCACTTCATAGGTTAACTCGGTTAACGACCCGCCGCCTGCAATATTAATAAAATATTTATCATTGGCCTTGCCCAGATCAAGCGGACGTGTCTGCTGATTGATGACCAGATCCACGTAATCTTCCCATTGTCTTGGAATACCGAGCGCACGCGCAAAATCATTCGTCGTTCCCAAAGGAAATACACCCAGCGGCGGACGGTTCTCCCGTTCAGCCATGCCGTTAATGACCTCATACAACGTGCCGTCGCCGCCTGCCGCAATAATCATGTCATATCCGCGTTCAATGGCCAGCTCCGCTTCCCGAGTTGCATCCCCTTCACCCGTTGTTGCATGACAGGAAGCCTCAATACCGCCTTGATCCAGACGCTGCAAAATATCTGCCAGACGTTTCTTCATTTCTTCCCGGCCGGAGGTCGGATTATATATTAATCGAGCTCTTTTCATCTGATACGCCACCTATTCCACATTATCCATGAGTCGGAACGACCTCATCCGCTTTGTTTACTTTTCAGTAAAGGCCGCCATTTAACACAACATTAAACTTCAATTCATCCCGCCCAAACAATACGTTCCACATTCATATCTATGCCAAAGGAATTTCGTCTCATTCCATAGACCGCTGCTTCTATCATATCACCAAACGTAAAGATGTCCTAGCCTGTAATCCACAACTCGTTTTTGCAAAATAACCCGCTATCCTTCCATTCTGCCCGCCTGAACACGAATTAATCTCTAATACCCCTTCAGGCATCCTTTAATGATGACATAAATATACCGCAAATTTACAAATCTCAATATAAAAATATAAATATAATCAATATTTTTCCAGTAAGATGTGAGTACATGCCTCATACATAACAACCAGCACGCCATTATGTCGCAAAGGAGAATTGCATGATGAACAAAACGAAGAAACTTGTACTGATGCTCATGGTCACCCTCCTCGCCTGTATGCCTCTGGTTACTACCGCCGATGCGGCCGTGATCAATCATGATCAGGTCATCGGCTTTCAAGAAGTCACACCCGTAACAGCCACCCAAATCACAGCCAAACGTTTTCAACCTTTTCTAAAGGTCTACCATGGATGCGTGCCTTTCCCCGCTGTAGATGCACAGGGGAACACAAGTGCAGGCTTGGCAACATCAGGATCACACAATGGCGGCTGCAGCTCCAATCTGGGCCAGGTCTACTCCCGCTCAGCTTGGCATAATGGAGTGTGGGCGATCATGTACGCATGGTATTTCCCGAAAGACAATCCATCTCCTGGATTTGGTCATCGTCATGATTGGGAAGGCATTGTCGTGTGGGTAGACAATCCTGCTGTAGCCAATCCGAAAGTGCTCTCCGTCGCCTATTCCGGTCACGGCCAGTTCACGAACGTAGCTCCAAGCTCAAGCAATATGCAGGGGGATCATCCGAAAATCTCCTACAACAGCACCTGGCCGCTTAACCATGAGCTCGGTGTAACCAATGTGGTCGGAGGAACTCAGCCGCTGATCGGTTGGGATGATCTGACTTCCGCCGCACGCAATGCACTGAATACAACGGACTTTGGCAGTGCGAATGTACCATTTAACGATAACAACTTTACGAACAACCTGAATAAGGCTTGGTTTAGATAATTGGTTAGATAAAAAAACAAATCCCCTTCATGGCTGGATAAGCCGTATGGAGGGGATTTAACTATATAATATGCCACATATGATGCTTCATATCGTGCTTATATCTGAAACGACAGCTTCAATAAACAAGAGGTCATATGTCGCCTGAACCCCTCCTCCCGCCCCGACACTGAACCTATCTTCATACACCTTATACATCCGGGTAAACAGAGTTCGTAGACTAACCCCGGGCACTTGAGCTGCTTCCGAAGTGCTTGCCCCCATGCCTCTTACCGAGTGCAGAAAATTTCTTGCAGAAGCATATCTCTCGATATGAACCAAACGATTCTCCGGATAACTCGTAAAACCTGATCTCTCCAACATAACTCTCCACTCTTCAGCCGAATGAAACGACAGTCCATGTCGCTGCGGTTGAACTCTGCAGGCTAGATATACCTCATGAAATGCCTCATGCATCTCCCGAAAAGTATCCGTCCCAAAAGTTGTGAACAGAAGCCTGCCTCTTGGACGGAGTATACGCTTCAAGCCGTTCAAGGTCTGTTGAGGATCACGCAACCATTGAAAACAAGCATTGGAAACGATGATATCTACCGAGCATGACGGGGCATCATGAACCCACTTTTCAATATCAGCCAGCACAAAATGAATTCCTTCTGCGGTCCCCTTCCCACCTTCAGCATGCTGTACAGACAAGCATCGCCGGGATGCCAGACGAATCATTTCGGGTGCAATATCCACGGCGGTAATACTTGCTTCAGGCCAATCATTAGCAATCCTGTGTGTCAAAAACCCTGTACCACAGCCTATTTCAAGAATAGTCGGTGAATGACTAAACGTATTGTTCTTGCCGTGTGCAAGAGTTCCTGCAAGCCGAGAGGCCATCCTTCGCTGAACGTGGGCATGCGTATCATAAGAGGATGCATTACGATTGAATCGTCGCTGAACATTAATGCTACTGTCGAAGTTCGCTCCGTTTTCATCCCAACTCCTGCTTATACTCATGCCACCACCTCCTCCACTCCTTCTCAATTCTGACTTCATTACCGAGAAAAGCTGCATGTCCCCCATCATTCAGCGTCACTAATCTGGCTAGCGGTAACCGATCCAATAGTTCCACCCCTGCATCATATGGACAAATTTTGTCCTCATGCCCGTGGAATAAAAGGACTGGGCATTCGATTCGCGCCAGATCGGACAAATAATCCTCATGACGTAAAATTTGAAGTCCTGCCAGCAGCGCTTCGGGTGTCCAGCAGCCCGCCGGGGGGAGGCGGTCAGCATACCCCGTTTCCCACTCCCGTACTGTAAACATCATTTTGCGAAAACGACTCTCCACGTCTGGCCGTTCCTTGGCTATGTCTCGCATTATTTGCCTGACGTACGCATCGTGCACACCAAGGCTCCGTTCCTTCTTTTCCCGAACAAAACGTGCAGTTGCACTAAATAACACCAACCCATCGGCATAACCTTTGGCTGCCAGTCCAAGAGCAAGTACCGCTCCCAAAGACCAGCCCGAGATGAGTAGCGGAGCGCGAGGCACGTTCTCTCCACAAGTCCCTTTCGGCACGTGGAACAGTTCCGGCATGCCGATATCGCCATGAGCAGCGCCCTCATCCAATCGATTAGACCGAACTGCCCGAGATAACCGATTGACGGTTGTTTCCACAAGGTCCAGCATATCCTCGGGAGTACTCGCAACACTGTAATCCAGAGAAAGATGCTGATAATCAGGCAATCGTTGACGTAACGAGTTAAATACAGCATCAGTCATACTCCAGCCAGTTAGCCATAATATCGTCCCTGTTTCCTTTTGCTCTACTCGTCCCATATATTCATTCCGTATGTTCATGATGTGAGCAAACCGAGCTGATTCCCAACTTTCTTAATGAGAACACTCGCCTGCCTCAACTCATCATACGTATGCGCCGACGATACAGAAAAACGAATTCGTGCTGTGCCGACTGGCACCGTAGGTGGCCTAATGGCTATCCCAGCAATGCCGACTCCTTCCAGAGCTTCGCTGAAACGAAGTGCCTGTTCACTGTCACCAACCATGATCGGCACAACTTGCGAATCTCCTTCTACCACATAGAATCCTGCATTCATCAACGCGGAACGAAACCAATCACTGGCCGAACGCAGATGATTACGGCGCCAATGCTCCGTCTGTACCAAATGTAAAGCCGTCATAATTCCTGCCAGAAGCGAGGGCGGGAGCGCCGTAGAATAGATAAGTGGTCTGACTTTATTCATAAGAAATTGTATTAATACGTTGTTACCAGTTATATAAGCTCCATATATACCGAAGGCTTTGCTGAATGTTCCGATATGTACATCTACATGGCGATGGAGTCCCAACTCATGACAAAGCCCTTCTCCCTTTTCCCCGTAAACACCTCCACTATGTGCCTCATCCACCATCAGCATAGCGTCATATCGTCGTTTGAGTTTCACCAGTTCATGCAATCGTGCCCGATCCCCATCCATGGAAAACAGTGCATCCGTGACAATCAGCTTGCGCCTTTTATCCCGATGTTTGTGCAATAGAGCCTCCAGATGCTCCAGATCATTATGCCGATATCTGGCATGCTCCGCACGGCTTAACACGACACCATCAACGATGCTGGCGTGGTTATACTGATCGCTAAAAACCACATCTCCTCGTCCCATAAGTACTGCAATGACACCTGAATTCGCCATATAACCATTTGCAAAAACAAGAGAAGCTTCAGCATGCTGCCAAGATGCCAGCGCTGCTTCCAGACGGCCGTATAATGACCTATTGCCCGTGACGAAACGGGAAGCACCTGAGCCTGCGCCTTCAACCTGGAGTGTTTCACAAATGGCTTGAATAATATCAGGATGCCCTGCAAGTCCCAGATAGTTATTGGAAGCCAGATCAAGTAAGCTATTCCCTCCTCTTACAATATGACCAGGACGTTCAGGAGACTTAGTACTATCGCGTAAATGACGTTGATTTGAGGCGTGAGCCAGTTTTTCAAGTTCATTTTCCATCCAGTTCATATTTGTCGGCACCACCCTGCAAGGCATTGAGTTCAATCTCAAACCCCAAATCCTCAATCATCTGATGATCATTCGTAATGTCCTGACCTGCTGTCGTCAAATAATCCCCCACAAAGATTGAATTAGCGGCATACAGCGCCAAAGGTTGCAATGAACGCAAACTAATCTCACGTCCTCCTGCTACACGGATTTCTTTGGATGGACAAATCAATCGAAATAATGCCAGCACCTTAAGCGCTCTCATCGACGTTGTACGTGAAGCCCCTTCCATAGGTGTACCGGGGATTGCATTGAGAAAGTTAACCGGAATCGAATCTGCATCATGCTCTCGAAGTGCAAAAGCCATCCCTACAATGTCTCGCTGACTCTCGCCCATGCCGATAATAACACCGGAGCAAGGAGACATGCCGGAAGTTCTGGCCTTCTCTACAGTTTCAACCCGCTGGTCATACGTATGTGTTGTCGTGATGGACGGATAGTTATCTCGGCTTGTATTCAGATTGTGGTTGTAACGATGCACCCCCGCTTCAGCCAAACGTTCGGCCTGCCCCTCCTTTAAGATGCCAAGACAAGCACAGATTTTAAGGGGTAGCGTTGCACGGATTTCTTTTACAGCATCGATGACCTGCTCCAGTTCCTGATTTGTCGGTCCTTTTCCTGATGCAACGATACAATATGTACCCGCTTGGCGAGCCATTGCTTCCTGTGCACCTGACAGCAGCGTTTCCTTATCCAGCAAACTGTATTTCGGAATAGATGCGCTGGATCGGATGGATTGAGAGCAGTACCCACAATCTTCCGGACACAACCCGCTCTTGGCGTTGATAATCATATTCAGCTTTACTTTATTGCCATAAAAGTGTCGTCTCACAACATAAGCTGCATGCAGGAGTGGCAGTACCTCGTCATTATCAGCATCCAGAACAGCGATCCCTTCCTCTACTGTCAGGCATTCGCCTTTCAAAGATTTTCTGGCAAGGGACATCCAGTCTGTATCTTTAGGAGCTATGCTCATATTCATCGATTTCATCGATATTCCTCCATTTTCTGAATGGTCAAAGTATCTCTGACGGGAGAAAGGTTGATCGTTGACTGAAGCGCATGGATTAACCTCTTGGGATCAATCTCTCCTGTAAGCTCGGGAAAATGTCCCAAACAAGGAATGCCGCTGTATTGTTCAATGATTCTCCCGTTTGTCTCCACGCTTGGGTCAAGGTACAACTCACCTGAGAGACCGTCATTCAGAATGAAACCTAGAATTGAAATTCCGCGGCGTTCTAAGTATTCCATCGTAAGCAACGTATGATTGATCGTACCTAGTCCTGATCTTGCAACGATTAATACCGGAGTCTGAAGCCCAGCTATCAGATCAGCCGTCAAGGCGTCCTCTGTTATTGGAACTGCTACACCACCTGCGCCTTCAATAAATACGGAATCATATCGATTACGTATCGCTTCCCCGGCACTGAGGATATCCTGTAACGTAATATTCAATCCCGCCTGTTTTGCAGCAAGCATGGGTGCAAGTGGAGCCTCAAACGTGAACGAGGCAATATCCTCCGCGTACGAATCCATCCCCGTGTATTTCAGTAAAAGCTCTGCATCTGTTGTGCCTTCACCCGCAAGTCCACCCGTCTGAACCGGTTTCCAAACGCCGACGTTTCCCCCTTCCGCACGAAGCGCAGCAACAAGCGCACCTGTAATTACCGTTTTGCCTACCCCCGTATCGGTACCTGTTACGAATAACCCTTGTGTTCCATTCATCTCTACCGACCACCTTCGGTGACATCGATAATGGCTTTCATCAGAATATCGGTCATCTCATCCAGTTCTGCATCGGTGCTGGCAAGAGGAGGCATGAACACCACGACATGGCCTAAGGGTCTCGTCAGCATCCCCAGTTCCCGCGCACGCCCGGTTACACGAACGCCGATGCGTTCTGCCCATTCATATGCTTGCCGGGTGGACTTGTCCTTCACCAGTTCAATGCCCACCATCAGTCCCTTTTGCCGGATCTCTCCGACATGCGGAGCATCCTTAATGGCACGAAGTTTGTGCTCAACCAACAGTGCTTTCCTCCTTACACCCTCTAACATATGGTGATCTTCAAATCGCTTCAGGCTTGCCAGCGCGACTGCACATCCGAGCGGATTACCTGTAAACGAATGACCGTGAAAGAACGTTTTCTGCTTTTCATAATCCGCGTAAAAAGCACAAAAAACCTCTTCGGTTGCCAGCGTAGCTGCTACAGGCAAATAACCGCCAGTAAGCCCTTTACCCACCACCATCAGGTCAGGGGATACCTCTTCATGATCACAAGCAAACATCATACCTGTCCTCCCAAAGCCTGTAGCCACCTCATCGGCGATAAACAGTACGTCATACTCCCGGCATAATGTCGCCATCTCGCGCAGGCAGCCTTCAGGCATAACGATGATGCCACTTGCGCCTTGAACGATCGGCTCGACAATCATCGCCGCAATTTCATGTGCACTCGTTTCCAGAATTTTGCGTAGCTCAGACAGGGTAGCTTTCTTTGCTCCATGTGCACCACGCTCATGTCGATAAGCGTATGGATAGGGCACGACGTAAGACGGAAACAGCATCGGTCGAAATACGTCATGATACAACGGAATGGCACCTACGCTCACGGCGCCAATGGTGTCCCCGTGATAAGCCTGATTCATGGTGATGAATTTAGTTTTGGAGGTCTTCCCGAGATTCATCCAATATTGAAAAGCCATTTTGACTGCAATTTCTACCCCGGTTGCGCCTGCATCGGAATAAAATACTTTCGTCAATCCTTGAGGTGCAATCTCTGCAAGCTTCTCGGCTAGCTCAATTGCAGGGATATTAGCCATGCCAAGCAGTGTGGAATGTGCTACTCGTCCTAATTGTGCAGTGACGGCCTCATTCAGCTCCGGCACATTGTGCCCATGCACATTAAGCCAAACCGAAGAAAAACCATCGTAGTAAGCCCTCCCCTGTACGTCATACAGCATAACTCCTTCGCCTCGTTCAATGATTAGCGGATCAGACTGGTTGTAATCCTTCATCTGTGTAAAAGGATGCCAGACATGAGCCTGGTCTATGGCTACAAGCCGTTCATATGGTGTCATCGTACAGCTCCTTTCCATCAAATCATCTAACATTCTTAATTGTTAACCAATTTTATTTTTCAGGTTAACAATTAAGACATGCACATCTTATCAAACAAATTCTCCACTGTAAAGAGAGTTTTACATTCTACATATGGCCTATTTTTACTAAACATTACACACTTCTGATCATTTCGATTAGGTTCAAGATACCGTTTGTAGAGCGAAATAAAGACGCAATAAAACAAAAAAAACGGCATCTCTGCCGTTTTTTTATCATGAATGGATTTAAACTGGAATCCAACTTTAATGCTATTTAACTTGGAACTGCCCTATTACACTGCTCCAGCAAATACTGAATTTGCCGTTCCAGCCACTGACCAAGCAGCGGATGAGGAAGCAGCGTCTCCCCGCTATATGCATACTCCAGACCTTGAAGTCGCTCTGGAATGACATGACGCGTAAAATAACCGGCGCTCAGAAACAGCGGTGCCACAATTACACGGCTTCCACGCTCTTCGCTCCAGTATTTCGCCTTGTCATGCACACTCTCGGGATTAAGCAGCGCGTAATCTGTATGAGCTACACCGCTAATATCTTGTACGCGTCGAGCTAGAGAAGCTATGCCGGCTTCCCAGCGCTGGCGAAATCCGTCATGGATGCTTCCATGTCCAACGAGCAGGATGGTCTCCTGTTCGGGCTGCTGTGACAGTGACTGGACCTTGTCCCACACCATTACCGCAATATCAGGATCATCATCCACCGGATAACCGAAATGAACCCGGGCCTGTACCTCGAAAGGTTCAAGGTCTGTCTCCCGTTCAGGTGCTTCCTTGGCTCCAATCGCATATTCGATCTCATCCACATGTGTGCTTCCAGACGAAACAAAAAGAGGTACAACGAGCATATCCGTTACACCTTGTGCTTCAAGCCGGTTGATGCCGTCCTGAATCAAACGTCCATTCACGAGTTCCAGAAATCCGGCTTCAACAGGCAGCGGCTCAGGCAGATTCAGCCGGGAGATCGCGTCATCGACGGATTCAACCCAGGTCTTCTCCTGAGAACCGTGACTAATGATGAGTACACCCGGCTTCTTCATGAATTAGCGCCCCAGGCGTTCCAGCGTCATTTTATAACCATCATTGCCGTAATTCAGACAACGCTTCACACGCGAGATTGTAGCTGTGCTCGCGCCAGTCTCCGCTTCAATCTGGTTATATGTATTGCCTTTACCAAGCATACGTGCCACTTCCAGACGCTGGGACATGGATTGAATCTCGTTTACGGTGCAGAGGTCATCAAAAAAGACATAACACTCCTCAATATCCTTCAGTGTCAGGATGGCCTCGAATAGTTGTTCAATACTTTTATCATTTAGCTTCTTCAGCTGCATTTATTTATCATCCCCTAGCGGTTACTGTGTACCTACATTGTACCTACCCTGAGTTGGTATTTCAAGCGTTAACGATTTCACGCACTACAGAATAAAAACACATGTTAACGCTTACAAATAGTATCATTGTCCTTCCCTCATGGACATTACCCCTAAATATCGCAGTTTATCCCCATTTACAGGGAACTATATCCGATTATTCCTCTAGGATTTTTACACAACCCAATTGTGACAAAATTGTGTCTAAACTTCATTTTTCTTCCTCAAGACACATTTCCGCTCCTCACACGCCATCTGCGCCCAAATCCGCAAATATCCCGTTTCCCGTGACACTCGCCTACGCCGCTTCTCCGCGAATGACATACAGTATATCAAAAGGGAGTTCCACCTTGCTTGTTGTTTCCTCATTTCACTCCAATGATATCTCGGTAACAATCCATTCCGGGACCCTCGGTGGAACGCAATTCCGAAATCCAATATAGAAGGAACGTGATCGTTCATGCCACAGCATTATTATCATCGTCAGCCGGGAACACGGCCGCGTCCGGCTCCTCCTGGTCATCGGCAGGCCCATACATCGGCCTATGTACCTTATGGTGTCCCGCGTTCTCTGAATGAAGCCCAGATTCAACCGATGTATCCTGGGGTTGATCCGCATTACCCGGGCTTCGCTGAAGTCGAAGCATCCGGTCTTGTGCCTTACGGGCAAGGTGCAACTGGCGGAGGGTTTCTAGGAGGCAGTACTCCAGTTACCCCTGTTGTTCCAGCCCAAACACCCGCATCTTCAGGTAGTTCAGGCTTTTCCCTCGCGAATCTGGGGGAGCTCAAAGGCATGATTGACCGCTTCGGCGGTATTGACGGCATCATGAACGGTGTAGCCAAGATGCAGAAGGTCGTTGGCGGTATTCAGCAGATGGCACCGATGATGAAGCTTGTCATGGGCATCCTGCCTTTTGGCAAAAATAAAAATAGCAGCAGTGAAGCAGATGCTGACTTCGAGGAATATTCCAAGCCTCGCCCACGCAAGCGCCGCAAACAAACGAACAGCACGCAGCGCAAACGCACCTCGTCTCCGGCACGCCGCAAAAACTCAACTGCAAAACCGCGCCCCAAAAGACGCAAAAGCTAGTTCCCTTCAGACACCCCCTCTGCGAAGGCGGGTGTCTGAATAATTTTTTTCAGAATAAATACTAAGAACCTATGTTCCCATGCACAGTAGATGAGGTATAATATATAAGTTGAACTCTTCATTTACACGTTAACGGAGAGGACAGAAAAAACCTGAAAAAGCGGAGCGGTCGCCTTTATCACCGGATTTTCCCCTTTGGAAAAGGGGATCGAAAAAATCTGGGGATAACAGCGATTGGAAGGTTATTCTGTCATCGGAGTGGTCTGTGTAAAATCTTTAGTTCAACTTATACTAGAGAATACATATAAGGAGGCAGACCATGGAACTGTTCAAAGACAAATATACCCCCGCTCTGGTTGATCGGACCGCTGACCAGCTTCGCCAGTTTTATCCGCAGCTGCAGACACAGCAATTTCGTGAGTTAGTCTTCGCCGAGGGCTGGGAGACACTCGAATTCAAGGCAAGGATCCGCCGCATTACGGAAGCCTTGACTCAGGTGCTTCCGGCAGATTATGCAGAAGCGTTACATATTATCGGGCAGGCAGCTCCGCAGCTGCGAGGTGTTGAGTTTCTTTTCATACCTGACTTCATTGAAGTGAATGGACTTGCCCCAGACAGGTACGAGCTATCCATGAAGTATCTTGCGCTTGTTACACCTTATTCCAGCTCGGAGTTTGCGGTGCGCCCCTTTATTCAGCGTTACCCTCTCCAGACGATCAAACAGCTGATGGAATGGACGGAAAGCAGTAATGAGCATATTCGCAGGTTAGCCAGTGAAGGCAGCCGCCCTCGTTTGCCATGGGGAGCCAAGCTTGGTGAATTTATTGCTGATCCCACGCCGGTGCTTCCCATTTTGCATGCACTCCGGCAGGACAGCTCTCTGTATGTACGAAAAAGTGTCGCCAATCACCTGAACGATATCTCCAAAGATCATGCCGATCTTGTGTTGGATTTAGCTCAGTCCTGGCATGGTCAGCATCCGCATACGGACTGGATTATCCGTCATGCGAGTCGTTCACTGCTCAAAAAAGGGCATCCCGCTGCATTAAGCTTGTTCGGCTACAACAAACAGGAAGCTGTTGATATTGAGAACCTGAAACTGGAACGGGATACCATTGCGACAGGGGAGGAGCTTCATTTTTCATTCGATGTGGTCAATACAAGCGGGGAGCCGCAGATGCTGCGGATTGAATATGAGATCGGTTATATGAAGGCTAACGGCAAGCAGGCACCCAAGCGCTTCAAATGCTCTGACAGAATGTATGCGGAAGGCCGCACGCCAGTCGCGACCAAGCAATCCTTCAAGCTGATCACCACTCGCAAATTTTATGCGGGACTCCATACGCTCACTATTTTTGTGAACGGGCAGGAAACGCAAACCGTTTCTTTTGCGCTTGAAGTAGACTAAGCCTGCGTTTAAGGCAGAACTGGTCGCATATTTTACTCTTTTTACTTATGCACAGTTATGTATCAACGAAAAAACTTATTCACATGTGGATAGCGAAATAAAATGAGACAAGACAGGGGCCACAAGCCCCTGCCTACTTGAACCAGCCACGCTTCACAAACCATGCCACCATGCAGCCGCCCAGTACAAACATCAGCAACATCACTGCACCATATCCGTACTTCCACTGCAGCTCTGGCATATGGGTGAAGTTCATTCCATAGATACCGGCAATCAAGGTGAGCGGCATAAATACGGTAGTAATCACGGTTAAAGTTTTCATAATCTGATTCATCCGGTTGGAGTTCAGCGAAATATAGCTGTCTCGCAGATCAGCCGTCATCTCCCGATCCGCTTCAATCATATCTGTCAACTTGAGCAAATGGTCATATATATCAGTAAAATACACCGTATGCTCCCCTGATCGCTGGACATGCTGTGAATTCACGACCCGATAGAGCAGATCACGCATCGGAACAACGGTGCGTCTCAGCTTCAGCAGTCGACTTCTCAGATCAAACACCTGATTCATCAGTTCCTCCACTGATTCCTGACCCCCGCGGTTTTCCAATTCAGCCAGCTCATCCTCAATGGCAAACAGGGACGGAAAATAATGATCCACCAGCTTGTCCATCACGGTATAGGCTGCCGCGACCGGCCCTCTTGCCCAGATGGTTCGTTCATGTGCATGCTGCAGCAAACGATCCCAGGCTTCATCTACTTCTTCCAGCTTCCCATGATGAAAAGACACCAGAAAGTTGGCTCCCAGAAACAAATCCACCTCTTCGGCCTCCAGTGTGACCGGATTCAGTGCATGCAGCACGAGAAACTGCAAATTCTCATAATAGTCCAGCTTGGGCCGCTGCAAGACATGCATACAGTCCTCAATCGCTAACGGGTGAAAATGAAAATAGCTGTCCAGCAATCGGCTTTCTTCTTCTGTCGGCTGGTTGAAATCTGCCCATACCCATGCATAATCGCTCAATTCCAGCTGCTCCAGCGGCATGTTCACGGTAATCTGGTGATCCCGCGTAATTGCAAGTGTACGAATCATGGAGTAGACCACGTCCTTGTCTCTTGTCAAAGTTCTTCCCTATTATAAAAGTCTTTTCACAGATCTTGCATATCCAACATTCATTGTCCGAATTTTATTCAATCATACAACGTCAAGCCTCACACGTCTGCTTTAAGGAGTAAGTCATCGCTGCAGATGTATTACTTGATATGACTTATTTTGGCTTGATATGACAAACACAAACAAAAAAAGCCAACCCGGTTGGCTTCTCTCATTTCCCCTATCCACACAGTTTCCTGTATCCACAGGAAGATTTCTTTTGGTTTATCATTCCACGGATGGCTATCCACATATCCAGCCTGTCCACAATTTCGTGCACAGCCTATTTTCCATATCATTGATTAATTATCCACATATCCCGATATTCACATGGTTATAAACAGACCATTGTTCGGTTTTCTAAAACATATCCACGGTTGTGTTGCTTTATATGAGCGGTTTAGAAAATAATCCAGTACAGCAATCCCGCAAGGGCTCCGGTAATTGGAATCGTAATAAACCACGTAATAATTATACGGCCAGCCAGTCCCCATTTTACCGCCGAAAAGCGCTTAGCGGAACCTACACCCAGAATGGCGGATGTAATCGCATGTGTAGTACTTACCGGAAGGTGAAGTAGCGTTGCCGTGAAAATAACGGAGGCCGCCGACAAATCTGCCGCAAAGCCGTTAATCGGTTCGATTTTGAAAATTTTCGTGCCCATTGTTTTGATGATTTTCCATCCACCAATGGACGTTCCCAGTGCCATCGCAGTGGCCGCCGAAATTTTTACCCACAGCGGTACTTCGAGATGATCCTGTACTTTAGCTGCGACAAGCGCGAACGTAATAATCCCCATAGCCTTCTGCGCATCGTTAGTACCGTGCGTGAATGCCTGCAATGCAGCTGTGAAAATCTGTACCGTACGGAAGCCTTTATTGACGTTATGCGGGCTTCGTTTGGCAAATACATATTTGAGAATCGTCATGACGATATAACCGATTGCAAAAGCAATCAGAGGTGATAACAGCAAACCGCCTACAATATCAATGAAGCCCGTCCATTTCACTTTGTCCGAACCGGCTCCAACGAGTACAGCACCCGCGAGCGCGCCGATCAGCGCATGTGAAGAGGAAGAAGGAATTCCAAACCACCATGTGACCAGATTCCATATGATCGCGGCGATCAAGGTGACTATGACGACCTCGATGCCGTTATCCAGCTTGGTGGGGTCCGTCACACTCCCCCCAATCGTCTTCGCTACACCTGTAAACATCATTGCACCGACAAAGTTCATCACAGCCGCCAGAAGAATAGCCCGGCGCGGCGTCAATGCACGTGTTGATACCGAAGTTGCGATGGCATTGGCTGTATCGTGAAAACCATTAATGAAGTCAAACGCCAGTGCAAGGAAGACGACTATACCTAATACCCAAATCGTTGTTTCCATTAGTCTCTGGCTCCTTAAGAATTACGCATGATGATGGACTCAAGAACGTTGGCAACATGCTCACAATCATCCGTTGTCGTTTCAAGGCGTTCATAAATCTCTTTGCGCTTGATCAGCTCAATCGGATCGGATACTGTAGCGAACAGATTCTTGATACAGTTACGCAATACTTCGTCGCCCTGGTTTTCCAGATCGTTCAGACGAATGGTGTATTCACGAATCGCCAGCAATTTTTTCTGGGACAGCAAATGAATCGCCTTTTGAATTTCATAAGCCGATTGACGCAAAATTTCTGCAAATTGAACGATATATTCGTCCGGATCAACCAGTTGGTACATATAGAAACGGGAAGCTGTAGCTTCGATTCCGTCCAATACGTCATCAAGAGTTGTTGTCAGTTCCATAATATCATCGCGTTCAATCGGCGTGATAAATGTTTTGTTCAGCTCTGTAATGATGGTGTGTACGTAGTCATCACATTGCGACTCGTACTTCTTCATTTCATTAGCAAAAAGAGTTACATCCTGAAGGTTGGAAACATGCTGGGAGAAATAATCTGCCGCTTGAACCACCGTATCTGCCATGTTCTCCAGTGTTTCAAAAAATATATCCTTCTTCTTCTTAATCTTCATAGCTCTATCCCCTCTTCGAGAAATTGCGCTGATAACCGATGAAACATGAAATGACAACCTTTGATATCTTATCATATTTGTTTCATGGTTTGTACAAAAGCTGCGATGCTTTTTTATATTCTTCTCATATAAACCTGAAATGAATCTTAATTATGTGGAATTATGGCAAAATCAGACTCAAATTTTACACTGCGTTTACATTTCTCCAGGAAAATCAACCCAGGAGCTTATCATGACTGCTCACCGAGCTTCACATGATCTGCAAATTTCGGGGCGTTTGGAACGATGTTAATGAAGGTTTTACCAGGAACCAGTTTCATCTCCACTCCGTCCTGCACGAAACGAATGATATCCCCTTTTTTCCTCACCCATTGCCCGCGAATCATCTTTCCCTTCTGAAACAGCATCGCTTCCCCGCCTTGATCCACATTAACAGCCAATCGGCCTACATCATCAAGCACCTTATGATCTGCTCCGGCAACAATAATGTTAGCTGCACCAAGCTGATGGCCATTATCTTTATCCTCATCGGGCTTTCCATTAACCATTCTCATATATCGTCCGCTAACCTCATCGTAATCATACGTTACTTTATAACTATTCAATAAATAATGGAGCTCAAACTGCTTCACAGCCTCCCCTGCTGAAGTAGACCCTTGTTCGTCGTACATATACACAGGTGATTGGAACTCATGGCTGTATCCTTTCTTCTCTGCACCCTCTCTAAGCTTTTCGACAGAGGTATACAGGTTGTGAGGAGCCTTGCGATCCTTGGAGCGCCAGAAATAGGGGCCGCCATTCGAAATTTCATCCATATGCTGCTTCTGCTGTTTTTGCAAAATAGAATAGGCCTCCGGGCTGCCTCCCGCATGCACAAGCACACCATCATAGCTCTCTCCGAGCTCGATCAGGTACGGACGAATGCTGCGCACAGGGCCAACAGCGTCTGCACCGCCTTCACTCTGGAAAACCGCGATGAAACGGGTGATGCCGCCTTCAGCAAGCACCTCGATAATAATGTCTGCTGCGCTTAGCCCGGATTGAGGACGTGCCGCAGGTGCATTGTTAATCATGACCGCCAGCGGGCGATCCGTGGGTGCTGTCTCCACAGCTAGTCCTGTTAAAGGAGCTGTAAACATCGGATTAACAGGCTGCTCAATCGGCTGCTCTTCCTGTACTGGTGCAGGTGCAGGCTCCGGCTGAGGAACCTTGGCGAGCTCCTTATCCTGACAAGCAACAAGACTAATAGCCAGAAGACAGCCTGATGCTGTCAGCAATCCTTTTTTCCAAGAAAACGAATTCAAAATAAAACCTCCTGAACGATCTGGCTGACTCCCTTCAGATGTCATATGTGATATTTCTCTCATGCAGACAACCATCTCACGTATTTCCTTCCATTTAATCACAATGCTTCCGTTTTGTCTGCGCCTGAAAAGCCTTGATACAGCTCGTTTATCATTTTTGAAACACAGTTAAAGGGAAAAAATTTGTCTGAAATGTGAACTTCTCAAACCTTACTTAAAATTTGAACTAGATTGTGATTATTATCACAAACAAAACACCTTTACGGCTATACAATAAAGACATCAAAGGTGATCACTTAGAAAAACAAAAACAACACACACATTAGATTTCATAAAAGGAGTGGTTTATATGTTCAGCTTCAACCAATGGATTAGAGAAAACAAAGTGGCAATGTGGATTTTGACAGTACTTCGGGTGTATATCGGTTATGACTGGATGACTCACGGCTGGAGCAAATTGACTGGTGGATTCGAAGCAGGCGGCTTCCTCGCAGGGGCACTTGAAAAAGCAACAGGTGATCACCCGGCCGTTCAAGCTTGGTGGGCAACATTCCTTGAAAAATTCGCAATTCCGAATGCCGGATTGTTCGACTTCGTTATCCCGCTTGGTGAATTCCTTGTAGGTCTGGGACTCATCCTTGGATGCTTCACAACCCTGGCAGCTCTGATGGCAATGGTCATGAACTTCGCGTTCCTCTTCTCGGGTACAGTAAGCACCAACGCTCAACTGGTTGTGATGGAAATCTTCATCGTCGTAGCTGGTGCAAATGCTGGTAAAATCGGTCTGGATCACTGGGTTCTGCCTTACCTTCGCGGATTGTTCAACCGTAACAAAACGGTGACACCTACGACACCAACCATTACACCAACGAAGAAAACAGCTTAATCTGAATAAAATATAAAATCTCGGTCCTGCTCCTTCTTTCGGAGCAGGATTTTTATTGATTTGTAAGTTGGCTGCATCTTGTTAATCGCAAAAAAAGCAACAGCTTCCCAGAGGAAGCCGCTGCTTAACGAGAATTTATGGTTTAATTACATAATATTAATTGAATTTCGCCTCTCCGGCTCTCATCAGAACCTGAGTTGCTTCCGCGCGAGTCAACGGGGTCGAGGAATCAAAAGCCCCATTGACTCGGCCCTTCATTATCCCCGACTGCTGCAATTGAGCCGCTGCCTGAATTGCCCAGGCAGGGATGGTTGCTACATCCGTGAAGGAAGCCTCCGCGTCAGCATCTGTGATCGCCATGGCACGGCTGACCATAACGGCCATCTCTGCTCGGGTAATCGAAGCGTTGGCACGAAAGTTCCCTCTCATATCTCCTTGAATCCAGCCCAAAGCACTGGCTAACGCAATATCTTCACGTGCCCATGCTCCGATCTGTGCCATATCTGAGAAGACTGGCGAAGCTGAATCCGTATCGATATGCTCAGCTGCTGGCTTGTGCATCCGCACCAGCATTGCTGTAAACTCCGCTCGGGTTACGGAGGCTCCCGGATGGAATGTACCATCCGCATAACCTTTGACGATACCCAGCTCAGCCGCTTGGCGAATGGTGGAAGCTGCCCAGTGTCCGCTAATATCACTGAAATCCACTTTTGCAGGTATCGGACTCGCGTCAGCTGCTGGAACAGCCATCACAGCAAAACGTGTAAAGTGATTCACATCTACACTAATGGTATTCCCTTTAATTACGCCACCTTCAACCATGATCCATGGCGTATTGGGCTGATTTTGGTAGAAGACAGCAAGCTTCTCATTGCTCGAGAGTGATGTAGGGTCAAAACTCAGCGTTAATTTCACTGGAGCGCCAAAGTTCCCCTGCATATTTTTGGTCAATTCGTATACCTGACTCACAACACGCATGTTGCCGTTCAGCCCGGTCAGTGGTGTGTTCACAACGATAGCTTTGATCTCCAACTGCTGATTGGCTGCACCCGCTGGGACCTGGAGCTGCATTCCCGTACCTAATTTAATTTCAGCAGCCTGCCCTGCAGCAATAGATACGTTTACTTGCGTATCACTCGTACTATTCGAAGCATTATTTTCAGTGCCGAGGCCAGAGTTAGAGTTAGAGTTAGAGTTAGAACCTGAACCTCCTCCACCTTCGCTGTTTCCGCCATTTCCACTGCTCCCTGTGCCTCCGTTGCCATTGTTCCCTGAGTTTGAACCGCCACCTGGTGTCGTTACCGGCTTCCAGCCTGCATACAGAGTGATATCCGCATTCACCGTAGCTGTCGCAAAATCAAAAGGCTGGGTATGTGTCGCATCGGTATACCATCCTGCAAAGGTATACCCTGTGCGTTCTGGATCGGCGGGACGAGACAGATGATCACCGTACGCGGCTGACTGTGGAGCAATTACACTGCCTCCATCCGTTTCAAATGTAATCTGCTGAACCCGAGCGGCCCATTTGGCATACAACGTCACATTGGACTGGATCGGCTGACTAAAGTCAAATGGAACGGTGAACTGCGAATCCGAAAACCAGCCAGCAAAGACCTGACCCTCCGTATTCGAAGTTGGCTCAATAGGTAGGATTAGCTCATCACCATATCCGATACTTTGATCTGAAATAGGCGAACCTCCGGTTGTATCAAAGCTAACCGTATACTGATTACGTTCCCAGCCTGCATACAGCTGAACATCTTCATAAATAGACGATGTGGTAAAATTGAAAGGTTGCTGTAAAGCCGCATCACTATACCACCCGGTAAAGGTATAACCGGTTCGCGTTGGTGCGGTGGGTTCAATACCATAATCACCGTAATACACTTCTTGCTTGTCTACACTCGTTCCGCCGCCGCTGTCGAACAGAAGCTGACGCGGTGCATAATAGCTGAAGGTAAGTGTCGAACTATTATTAGCTTTGTCAGTAACAATCAGGGTGTAGCTGCCTTCCCGACTAACCTGATCCCCGCTTTCAAATGCTTCACCATTCAGCTTAGCCGTTCCATCACTAAAAGTAATCGTAGGCGGCACGGTATATCGTCCCCCGTTGCTTACTCCATCCACTGTTGGCGGCGTAAGATCAATCGTAAAAGAAACGGTTGTTGTACCATAGTTGTTGGTTACTACTAAAGTGTAGCTGCCTTCTGAACCAATGGGTGTTCCATTCAGATATTCACTGCCATTTAGCGTCGCATTACCATTTGTAAAACCGGGAGTTACGGTACCATTGTATATGCCGCCCTCACTAACTCCACTCACCGCTGGGGGTACAGGTGCCTCTACTTTGATCCTGATCGTAGAATAACCGCTGGCGAATCCATTGTTGTTGTAAGTACGGACGGTAAAGCTGTCATCCCCTGAATAATTGCTTGCAGCTGTATACGTAAAGCCGTTACCGCGATCGCTTACCGTTCCATGCTGAGGCTGCGTTCGCAACGATACACCCGAAGCCCCACTCCCTGATGCATTGCCAAGCAAATCCGAACTATATATTTGTACAGACTGGCCAGATGGAACTGTATAGATCGTGCTTGTTCCTGCCAACCCACTGGGAACACCTCCACCATTACCTGTCCTCGGGTAGATACCGGCTTCAAGTACAATATAATATCGGAACGCATAAGGATTATTACTAAGATTAGGCAACCCAAACTGTTCAGTACCGTTACTTCCAAATTTCACCCCTAGAAGTGAAAACAACGCCTTGTTGCTCGTTGAGACAAGTCTGCCATCGCCAGGCAACCAGGCTGTCTGCATCGGCACAAGAAACGGTATCGATTCGCCCATGAGCTCATTACCAGTTCCATTACCGATATCATTCCCATTCTGCTGCTCGGTAGAAGTTGTCGCTGCCACAGCATAAAACAGCCTGGTGTCCGGTATCGGAACCTCAACAGATGGCAGCGTAAACGTTCTGCCATCCGAAGAACCAAAAGTCGAACCAATCGCATCATACAACCTTGGATGGTCCAGTGAGTTATGGTTGCTTCCATCCAGCTTTAGCCATCCACCAGGCACAAAAGCGTACGGGAACATGCGCACCTCGCCTGCCAGAGCATTACTTACCATTCCTTCCTCTCGTGACGGAAACAATCCCCCGGTTGAAATGTAATATCCCATACCGTCAGGCACGGGTAAAGATGTCAGATTCGGTAACGAAAAGTTATCCCTCCCATTCCCGCCATACGAAGTGCCAAGTAAGGAATACAAAGTTGAATTGCTATCAATACTCAATGTCTGTCCTGCGGCGAATGTCCAGCCTTCTGGTGCATAATTGTAAGGAAAGAGCTGTATCTCACCTAGATACGGTTGACTAGCAGCTGCATGTGCGAAATGCGTTGTTCCATTCCCTAAGGAACACGTCGTAAACACAAAAACCAGTGCAATTTTCCATGCACGGCGCACATAATGAATCACTTGAATATCTCCCCCTTTTTCCTACATATCTCTTCAAGCTAAATGCAATAAGAATTAATGATGAGAACGTTCCTACATCCCTGCCTGTATGGAATTTTTCGTAACATGTAACATGATTACGCTTAGTTTAATTGATGCATGGGGAAATGAATATAGCGAATCTCTAGCTATTCAGCCTTATTTTTTCTTGCACAATTATGCATTGGAAATGATATTAATCATAATACCCATTCATTTTTTCCAGAACGCTACAATACAAGTTGAGGATATCCAGTCCCTTACACTTGCTCACCTGCCGGACTCCGTATTATGATAAAACTAAAGTCTGTTCTATAAAAAGGAGTATCCTATGCCAACTCAACGCCGTCTTGAAACGGACGCCGATTTTCAGGAAGCCATGTCTTTAAAACATAAAATTCGCGTATTCAAAGATAACCACCAGATTGATTCTGGCGGCATCATCATTCGTTTTGACGAGAACACCGTTGTTGTGCAATCCAGTGTCAGCGAGCTGGCCTATCACTCACGTGCGGAATGTGAGTTGTTCGAGATTCGTAAGTAGTGTTAAAAGTCAGGATACTGGCACGCTTTTTGAGATATTTGAGCGAAGCCTGTGACGTATCTATACACCAAAAAAAGGTTCCACGCAGTCGTTAACAGATGCGAGGAACCTTTTATCTTATTTATACGGTATTCTTCATTTCATTAATCGTTAATAACTTGAAAGACGTCACTTGCATCCAAACTGGATGCGAACTACATTCCAGCATTTTCATGTTCTCCACGCTCATCTGCTCCGAGTTATATGCCGTCTCCAAACTGCCAGCAGTTCAGACTAAGCGTGCCATGAGGATAGGATTGAAATAACCGCCGGGCTGTGCGGGACATATCCGCTGTCCCCATCGCATAGAACAAAGGTGCGATATGCTCCATTCCATAGGAGGGTACCGCTGTCCGTGCATGAGGAGCTTTTTTATCATACTGAAACAGCTCTCTTGTGTTCCATTGCTGCAGGCGCTCTCCAAGCCAATCATCAAATTCGATTGCCCAGTCCTGTGGCTCGTCATCCTGTGCCAGCATTCTCAGATTATGAACGGTTCCACCGCTGCCGATGATGAGCACATGATCATGTCTGAGCTGCTCCAGCATACGACCGATATCATACTGCTCTTGAGGAGAACGCAGGGAGTCCACCGACACGGCAATAACCGGAATGTTGGCCTCGGGATACATATGCAGCAGCGGCACCCACACGCCATGATCCAGCCCTCGTCCCATAACAGGCTGATACGGCAAGTTGCTTCGGGAGAATAACGCACAGATTTCGTTCGCAATCTCAGTCTGCCCGACTGCAGGGTACTGTATGTTATACATTGCTGAAGGATATCCGTAAAAATCATGCAGGGTTCGATGGTTCTCATCCATCGTCACCGAAGGCACAGGACAGTCCCAGTGTGCAGTAAAAACAACGATAGCCTTTGGAGCCGGCAGCCTCTCTCCAAGCTGGTTCAAAAATTGAGTGTAATCACTGCTCTCCACCGAAAGCAGGGGAGAACCATGCGCAATGAATAGTGCGGGTAATGTCATCGCTGCCAACCTCCAGACACGGATAGGATGCTTACCTCTCTATTTTACCCCGAAGAAGGCGCTTTTCCAAGCTACCCCCGTGACTTTTGATTGATGACGTTTGACTTATCGTTTAGATCATCCAGTGCTGCCAGTTCTCTTCAATCTTCTGACGCTCTCCAAGCCATTCTCTTGTGCGAGTAATAAGCTGTTCCCGCTCTTTACCTGATGAGAACGTATGATTGCCCTGGAAAATAATCTCCTTGTCGCAGCGCCCTTCCTGACGCATCCAGAAAACTTTCTGATACAGAAACGCATAGTCTACCGGGATGACCTCATCTGAAGTACCGTGTACAACCAGCACATCCCCGCTGAACTTCACGGCTTCCTGGAATGGTTGATGTTCTGCGAGAGATTCGAAAAATTTCGGTGTGAATTTGTAACCTAGATAATCGGCAGCACCTTTTCTCACACCTTCATCGTACACGTCCCGGCCTGTAATCTTTACAATATCATTGAATGGGTAACCGACAGCAGACCACATCACGAGATTTTTAACCCGTTTGTCACGCACAGCTGTCAATAGCGCAACAGCTCCACCCAAGCTGTGTCCGATCAATGTGACACGTGTCGGGTCTACATCACTGCAGTTCACCGCATAGTCCAGTATAGAACGGGTTTGCAGCACCATGGACTCCAGCCCTTCGGCTCCATATTCACCGCTGCTCTCCCCGCAGCCGATGTAATCGAAACGAAGCACCAGATATCCGTCCTCCGCGAGTTCACGAGCAGTCTTTACAAACAAACGATCCACACCAATTCGGCTTCCCACAAAGCCATGGCAGATGACCGCCAAAGGTACACGCTGCTGACGTGTCTCCTCTTTGATATCTTTTACAACCGGATAGTGAATGGTCGCGGTTAACTCCTCTTCCCCGTGACGGATGCTGATCTGACGTTCCATACCGATTTCCCCTTTCCTTGGTGAAAATGCAATCTATTTGACGTTTCTCGTTCTTATGTTAATTGTATTTAATCCGATAAGTTTAGTAAGTATTAAGAAGATATTAGTATATTATCATTCCCTTACCCGTAAGTCAACGCGAGAAATGATCGTTCTTTGTCGTAAGTTGTTGTTCTCTTTTTGAGCCTTTCCCCCCTGCAAAAAAAGAGCCTGGCTATGTTCAGCAAGGCTCGTAATATACGCTGTTTGGTTCCTGTAGCAGCTATTTCCTCTGCATGTATAGTCCATGGTTCTTTCCTACTCATAACTCCTGCGGAACATCGCATGAGTCTCGATTCGTCCGTTCCATTCATGCTGCTGACCTTCACCATCGTTGTCCCAGAAGCTTCTGCCCTGCAGATTGTCATCGTTAAGCTCTTCCCCAAACTCCGCATCGTCCACGTTCTCATTCATTGGCACCACCTCATCCTTAACACCACGGGAATTACTGTTGAGCAGCATCTTGCGTGTCAGATCTGATTGCTTGTCCATCTTGAGCACCCTCCTGTCCGTCATTTCGGTTTTAAATTGCTACTATTGTGGTGGATTGCACAGCTCTTTATTCACCGTTCACAGAATCGTTGCTTCTTCGGAACGGTCCGTGTATATTCACAGATTCACATGGGGAAAATAAAACCAAAATCAAAGGCATCCCTTGTCTGGAACGCCTTTCACCGAAAGGAATGAGCTCATGGCACATCTGCTTGCATGGATTCAGCATCATGGAAAGCTGGTGCTCTTATGTACCTGTGTTGTGCTAGCCTGCATCGGGCTATGGGTGAACCATAAACAGTTATTTTATAAGGAATGACTTTGCGAAACGACAGCCCTTCCCGTATACTAAAATACCGTCAGGGTCTTCATGAATATGGAAGATCAGAACGTGTGAGGACAGGGGGAGCAAGCATTGGGGATTTCGTATAAGAAGCTGAAAGAAATACAAAATCGGCAAATCACCGAGATGAGTCGAATGACACCAGATAACGTACAATTATACAACCAGATTAGCACTATTGCACGGCAGTCACCGGCAGACGAGAGAACTCAGGAAGAATGGATTCTCGCGGCAGGTAAAGCCATCGTACAGGCACAGCAGTCAAACAAACCGGCTCGCGAATTGTATGGACCAGATCTGGAGAAGGATATTTATATGCAGCTGGAAACAGGTAATGCTCAGCCAAACGTCCAATCAGGCACAAATACGGGCAGAAATCATTCCGGTACAGTTTCCAACAAAAAGAATAAAGCCAGCACCGTTCAGCACGCGGATCATGACGATACGCAAGAGCCTGCGCAGCGAACACCTAAATGGTATGTGATGATCGCCTGGGCGGCTATATCCGTAGTACTGCTCATTCAAGGCTGCGCAGGATTATTCTTCGGTATGACAGACGGCGATACCGAGCCTTTCGAGCATATCAGCCTGTTTTCCCTCCTTATTGCCGCTGTAGGCGGAATTGCACTGGTGGAGATGCTGCGTCGATTAGCAGCACGACCAGACGACCAGGGCGAGGACAAACATATGATGCCCAAAGTCAACGTTCGAGGCATCCTCATCTATATCGTCATCGTTGTGCTTGTACTCTTTGTCGGTTACCCGCTTAGAGATAAACTGCCTGTTTTCTACATGGCCCCGTGGGTGAGTGCGCTCATTGGCATTGTTGGACTTGCTTTAATGAGGCCGTTATTCGGGCAAAAGAAACAGGCATAACAGGACACAGACAGGCACATATTCTTTTGTGGTCATTACTACAATTGATTTTTAACAGGGACCGAATCGGTCCCTTTTTATATGGCTGCCGTTTTGATTATTTTAAATCACTAATTCCGTTTTTGCCCTTTGATTAATCCATTTTTTTGCTCTTATCCCTCTACCAGAGGGTTCGGGTTTGGGGTAGTGCTGGTGTTCAGCGTAAGACTCTGCTCCAGCTTGAGCTGATTGCGCTGCTTTACACCTTTGCCCGGCGTCTCCCCGAATTCACGCTTGTACATCCGGATAAAATAATTTACTTCCATGCCTACATTCTCTGCCGCTTCCTTCACACTCGCCTGAGGATGCTCGTTCAGCCACTCCATTCCCTTATGCAAACGCCAGCGCTGCATATACTGATGTCCTGTCACACCGTAGTGCTGATGAAACAGGCGATTCAGATGCTGTACAGAGTAACCTGCTGCATCGGCCACATGTTTGAATAACAGATCGTCCTGATAATGAGCCTGCATCAAGGCAATCGCCCGGTTGAGCCCCTGTTGGCCAGCATCCGGGTGCGGCTGCATTCCCGACACGCTGCTCTCTTGCCCTGGACTGTCCGCTTCCTTGGATAAGTGCCTGATTTCTGGCGCTGCCACCGGAAAAGTTGGCAGTGCTTCTTGAGGCATAGCCTGAGCGAGCTCCAGAATGAACTGGTATACCAAGGCAGAGATACTCCACATCGACATCTTGCCCTGATCCAGCGCCTTCCACAATTCCGTCATCCGTGACCATACTACATCAAACCCGGTCACGGTGCCTGGTTCCCTGCGAACCAATCCTGCAGCCTGAAGCACCGATGCCGCTGATTCACCGCCGATTCCGATACACGCCAGCTCACCGCTCGTTTTGGGATGAGGAATATATTCATGAGCTATTCCCGGTTCAAGTGCAATTAATTGACCTGCGCCAATAACAAGAACCCCTCTTCCCGCAATGTTAAACCGCCCCCCGCCACCTCGCGCCATAAACAGCTGGTAAACCGGAAAGCCATCCGGTCTATGAAGCCCCTTCTCTTCCTGCGTACCCACACCGTACAGGTACAAAGGCATTCTTGAATCCGGCCGCCCTGTCAAACGAAACGCTAACATGCCATCCTTCCTTTCAGCTTATGAGCTAATGCCTCTCTGCCTTTTATTATCGGTCGTTTGATCACAGATCAGCAATGGCCCAAGGAACCCTTTTCAGCGCTATAATTGTCCGAAAATAAGGACATTGGTCATGACGTTGGCAGATGCTGTCGTGTGGTGATAACGGAGAAAAGGAAAAACTCCCTTTCCGGGAATGGAAAGGGAGTCTGAAGATACCGTTATTAAGTTCGATACAGTACTGTTTTTTACACTTATGGAGTTTGGTTGCCCAAGGATGTCGATTCGCTACCGGTATTATTGTTTCCACTCGAAGCACTCGCTCCGCTTCCATTTGTGTCAGGTGAGGAGGTACCTGAAGCATTCGCTGCTGGAATTGTAAAAGTGACTTCATTAGATTTACTTGATGTTTTTGTTGAATCAGAGGGTACTGCTACTACCCAAATTTTATAGTCTCCAGCTGCAAAATCTACATCACTTGAATCCTTAGCGGGACTTCCAATTGGCACACTTATGGGTTGGTTATCGTTTACAATCACCGTTTTAACAGCTCTCAAGGTTTGATTCGCAGGATTAGTCTTAGTAATGTAAATTTCATAACTGGCAATGCCCGTTTCGTTGGGCTTGGTAAAGCTCACACTAACGGAATCGGCTGTTACCGTTGGTGTTTGAACATTCGCTGAGCCCACAGGTGTTGGTGCTTGTTTTTTTGCATTAATTGTAAAGTTACCAGATGTAGCAATACTTGATTCTCTATTAGTATCAGAGGATTCGGACAAGATAACAATTTTATACGAGATTCCGTCTTTAATTGTATTTCCGTTGCTATCTTTCAGTACTTCAGGCAAATCCGAAGTTCCTGGACTAACTTGAATCGCATTACCTTTTACTACAGTTGCTTTAGCAATGTTAGTGTCAAATGCAGTCGATGAAGGTACAACCATTAACATATAACGTCCAATTCCCTGTATAGAATCTGGCTGGGCAAAGGTGACTGTCACATCGGATGCGTTCCCTTGGGCTTGATCTACGCCTTTGACTCCGAAATTAGTGATTTTAACTGGCGATACGGCAGACCTCACAGATAAACTAATGTCAGCATAAGCCGTAGACAATACATTAGCGCTGCTATTGTTACTCATAGCAAGAACAAAAATGCGATAATTCTGATTATTGGTAATATCTGCACCATCTGTTGTTCTAACATTTTCTAGATTAAATGTGTAATCTCCACTTCCACTTGCTTTATTAACAACCTTGAAGTTAGGATTTCTATTTGCTTCCTCCAGGTTGAATCTTCCTACATTAGCGGCCTTTACAACGAAAACCCGATAATGGTTTATATTCGCCTCATTTTGAGATCTATTAAATGTCACTTGCAGATCTTTGCCATTTCCATTATCCGCAACGTCAGTTGCGTTAACCTTAGTCGGTGCTGTAATCGCTAAATTCTGTGTCAGGGTAATTTGAGCCGAAGATGAGGACAGTGCATTCTGGCTCCAATTACCGTTGTTGTTCACTGACAGGACGAACACTCGGTAAGGAAGCCCGTTAACAATGAGATTTCCAATGGTATCTCTAGTACCCGATTGCAGTGTTACTGACAGATTACTTCCAGTTTTGTTCACCTGAGTGTAAGAATTCGACGAATTGGCTGAATTCAGATTGAAGCTTCCCGCGTAGCTCGCAGGCACCACAAACACGCGATAGTGCGAAATATTGGACTCATCCGACGCTCTGTTGAATGTCACGCGCAGATCAGAACCGTTCCCGTTGTCACCGATATCTGCAACTGACAGGTTGCTTGCCACACCTGCAGTGCTATTCGACGTCAATCTCAATACACTGGAAGAAGCCGACAGCGCATTGGTGTAGTTATTTTGCTGACTGCCCGCTGCCATGACATAGATTCGATAATCCTGCAAATTCGTGATGTTATAACCGCTTGTATCTCGCATATTCGAAGGCAAGGTTACAGTAATGTTATTGCCCGTTTTATTCACCGTGTAATAGAGGCTGGAAGACAGATTGCTTGCTGTATTCAGGTTAAAGCTGCTGGTTACCGAATTGCGTACAACAAACACACGATAGTTCGCCACTTTCGACTCATCCGATACACGGTTAAAGCTTACCTGGATGTCACGGCCATCTCCATAATCTGAAATGTCTCTGACTTGTGTAATCACTGGAGCTGCCGCTGTATTTACAGACAACGTCAGGGAAGATGATGATGTAGACAGCTTGCTATCCATTGTTGTATTCGCACTCACTGACATGATGTACACCACATAGGCTGTTCCGCTCTTGATCAACTCGCCAGAAGTATCCCGGGATGAGGAAGTCAGCTGAGCTTTAACTGCACTGGAATTTCCTTTGTAGATGATCGTAGAATTGGCACTGGATACTTTATTGGCCGCATTGAGATTAAATGTCGAGGCATCCTTTGCTTTCACTACATATGCGCGGTAATACGTAATATTGGACGTCGTGCTTGGCTGTGTAAAATTAATCTCCATATCCCTGCCATCGCCATAATCGCTTACGTCAGCTACACGCAGCCCCGTTACAGCCTGAACGGAAGATTTCACCTGGTTCAGCTTCAGAACTTGGGAAGACCAGTTCAATGTATTTTTATAGTTATTACTGCTGTTGCCTACGGTCAATACATACAGACGGTAGCTTTCATTGCCGTTAAGCAAATCTCCGTTAACGTCACGTGTCTGAGCATTCAGTGTGAGCTTCGGATTGCTGCCGTTTGGCGTAATGGAAGTATAATTTGCGGAAGGAACAGCCGAGGCCGTCTTTTCATTGAAACTGTTCACATCACGCGTTTTCACCAGCATGATCCGGTACGCTGACACGCTTTTTTCCGAAGTCGCACGTGTAAAGCTTACCGTCAGATCGCGACCATCTCCGTTGCTGCCGGATACCGAGCCGTTTATATTCCAGGCCGCAAACTGTGTATCATCTACTGGCGTTTCAGGCGTTGATGATGTTGTTTTGATATCCACACGCTGATTCCGTGAGTTCCAGTATACTTTTTCCCCAAATGCTTCACTCACAAAACGAATCGGCACCATCGTGTTTCCCTTGATTGTACTCGCAGGCACATCCAGCATGGTGAGCTGTCCGTTGATATATGCAACCTTGGAACCGAGCGTTAATGAAACCTCCTGATCCCCGCGTGTTGCTGTAATTCTTTTCGTTTTATTGCTGTACTTTACATCTGCATCCAATCCTTCGAAAATCGACCGCAGCGGAACAAGTACCCGCCCAGCCTTCATAACTGGAGCTTGAGCTGACGGCAGCTCGGCATCATTAATATAGATACTGATTCTTGCCGCTGCGTCCATCACCGACAGTGGCAGTGCAGACATGAGCATGGCCGACACGGCCAAGGCTGACATCACCTTTTTGACTTGATTTCCTCCCGCTTTCCTCATACCTCTATCCCCATTCTCTACATAATTAGTAACATTCGTATAGACTAGCTGTGCTGTTAATGAATTCCTGTATTTTCCTATGCACATCTAAGACGTTCCGAATCGATAAAAAGTTTCCGGTCTGCCCAAAAATATTTTCGCAGAAAAATTTACCTGCCATCTACCTTGAAAAGTTAAAAATAACAGAAGAATTTGTCATTATTCCGCAACCACTTTATGTGCCAATTACTGTAATCTGTGGGTAATGGTTAACCACGACAGCTCAGGCAGGGGACTTACTTGAGGCTTTACCCTTTACTTCAGTCGCATCTAATAATACAGAATTGCAGGAGGTTTATACTGATGCCATTATCTTTACATTATTTAAAAAATAAAGGCTTACGCACGCTGCTTACCGCCACGGCTATAGCTGTACTGTTGCAAACGGCTGCTGCTCCAGTCGCTGGCATCGCTTCTGCTGCACCGGCTGCGGAGACCAAGGTTACTACAGCCAGTTCCTCCGCGATCTACAAATCATTTCAGAATATGCTTTACAAAAAAAATGGTCTGCCCGCAGCCGATCGCTACCTTGAATCCAAGATCAGTCAGGCGACCCCATATCATGCAACATTAATGGTAATGCAGCTGGAGAACGCGCGGATCAAGGCACTGACCGCTATGACGGATCGTATGCTTGTCCCGAATGTGCAGGATCAGATGTTGAAAATCTATAAGTGGAATAACAGCTTCACCCAACTGATGGCCCGCACCAAAGACAACACGCTGCGCAACTTGCTGCAGCAAGCCAGAGACAGTGGTTACCGCCTGACGATGATCGAGGGCTCGCTGTATCCAATCATGAATTATGCTGCTTTTGACAAGTATACCTCTTACGTGAATAAGGATATTAAACAGTACATCCGAATCATGGCTGTGGAAACAAGCAATATTTCTACTGAGGATGGAGGCCTCATGATTGGATATCAGGAGATGCTTAATCGTGCGCTGAATCAGGAACAATTCCTGAAGGACTATCCGAAGTCCAATCGGAAGCAGCAGATACAGATGCTGCTGAACGAGTATACCTACTATACGTTTTATGGGCTGGATAATACACCTCTGTTCGATTATGACACCACTGTCATGGATGCGAATGCTCAAAAAGGTTACAAAGCTGTCTTACAGCGCAACTCCTCCAAGGACAGTGCTTTTCTGAAAAAGCTGAATGCTTTTATGGATGTCGTCGCCGAATCCAAGTATGAACAAACCGAAGCGGTCGAAAACTGGCTGGAACAGAATATGCCTAGAAGTGAGTTTTGGAACTAGTAGTAGTGTGAGGATGCGATGAAACGGTGATTGCTGGATGGCATCATTTTCTAACGATTCCCAGAAGCCTTATTTGGCTTTTTTTGAGCGGTTCAGCAATGTAACGATCTCCAGCGACGCTATTTCATCCAAAATGAGTGAGAACCTGTGATTTTCGGAATAAAAAGTGGAAATAGCGCTTCTCCGATTCGTTAGAAGTTAAAGTGAGCTGAAAATGGCGAAATAGCGTCATCTGAGATCGTTAGCCGAATCGCTCATGTCGGTGAACACAGCAAAAAGACGAAATCCACCTCATCATGAGGGGGTCTCGTCTTCTTTTTTTTGCGTATCCCGTGGTTCCTGTGTACAGCATATGCGGAAACGTAATTATCCTTGTCCTGTGTCCCGAGAATCCATCTCGAACCAGCAGCCGTTAGCCTGCCGACTTGGGGCCTTAAGCCATATTCGACAAAGACCACGAAACACAACCGCTTAAAGCGGTTTAATCATATGATCGTACGCATGTCCTCCAATGAGAATGGTTTCATCCTGAACGTAACCTTGCCGTTCATACAGCTGCCTCGCACGTCCATTGTCCTGTTCTACGATGAGGGCTGCCCGTGTATGGCCGAGTTCTTTCCCCTGCTGCTCAAAAGCAGCCATCAGTGCACGCCCGATGCCCTGCCCCTGAAATGACTCGCTTACCGAGAGAGTATCCAGATAATACTCCCCGGGACGGGTTTCTTTTACCAATGCATACTTCTCGTCCGTATCCCGTCCAGGCCGATCCAGAATCGGCTGATCCAGACGGTCCGCATCATCCCCCGCGTAAGCTATCAGAATTCCAGCAACCTGCCCTACCTGCTCCATCACGGTAATGTTCTGATAACTGATCCTGTTATGTTCCTGTAACATCAATTTCCGCAAAATGTGCATCGCCCGTTCATGATCACCCTCACCTGCAAGTGCATAAGTAATATCGTCAATCGCCTGGACCAGCAGCGGAAGCATATGATCCACATCTTCCTTCCGCGCAGGTCGGAGCTGAGGTGTTGTATTTGGTACAGCTGACTCTGTCGTTGGTTTCACTTGTCAACAAATGCCCCTTTCTACTTGCCTGCCTTATATCTGATTTTGGTTCTGATTCTGCATGATCTGTTCTATCTCTATCTCTATCTCTATCTCTATCCTGTACCTGTCTGCACTTGTCTGCACTTGTCTGCACTTGTCTGCACTTGTCTGCACTTGTTTTTACCTGTCCCCCATCTCTGTCTCGATGCCTGTCTTTGCTGCACGATTTTAAGCTAAAGCCAGCTGAAATCCTCTATCAGATTAACATGTTGAACAAGTTAAGGTTTTTGTTCAGCTCTGTATAGGCGATGCCTTTGCGGTTCATGCGCTCGATCAGCGGCTGGTAGTCCTCTTTGTACATCAGCTCGATGCCGACCAGGGCCGGGCCGTTTTCCTTGTCATGCTTTTTCGTATATTCGAATCTGGCGATATCGTCATTTGGACCAAGCACTTCCTCCAAGAACTCACGCAAAGCCCCTGCACGCTGCGGGAAATTCACCATAAAGTAGTATTTCAACCCTTCATAGATCAAGGAACGCTCCTTGATCTCCTGCATCCGGTCAATGTCATTGTTACCGCCGCTAATTACACAAACGACCGTCTTGCCGGCAATCTGTTCCCGATACTGGTCGAGTGCAGCAACAGCCAGCGAACCGGCAGGCTCCACCACGATGGCATTTTCGTTATATAACTCCAGAATGGTTGTGCAGGCTTTGCCTTCCGGCACCTTGACGATGTCATCCAGAATACTGCTGCAGATGTCAAAGGTCAGATCGCCAACCCGTTTCACCGCCGCACCATCGACAAACTTATCAATATCATCCAGTGTGACCACCTGCTTGCGGAACATCGCTTCACTCATAGAAGCCGCGCCAAGCGGCTCAACGCCGATAATTTGAGTGTCAGGGCTGACCGTTCTCATATACGTTCCCACACCGGCTGCCAGACCACCGCCACCAATCGTTACAAATACATAATCTGCATGCTCATCGAGACTTTCCATAATCTCCATCGCAACTGTACCGTTCCCCGCAATAATCTTCGGTGAGTCAAACGGGTGAATAAAGGTCATGCCCTGCTCATCACACGCACGCATTGCTTCAGCATAAGCATCATCATATGTGTCCCCGATCAGAACAACCTCTACATTATCGCCGCCAAAACGACGCACCTGCTTCACCTTCTGATTCGGCGTTGTGCTTGGCATAAAGATTTTGCCGTGAATTCCGAGTGCATTACAGCTGAAGGCCACGCCTTGCGCATGATTGCCTGCACTTGCACAGACAATACCCTTCTCCATCTCGGCCGGAGTCAAATTGCGAATCATATTATAGGCGCCCCTGATTTTAAATGAACGCACCACTTGCAGGTCTTCACGCTTCAGATAGACGTTACAGTTATATTTGGCCGACAATACAGCATCCCGCTGCAGCGGCGTTCTTACGATCACTTCACGCAGCACATGATGTGCGCGCACGATATCCTCCATGCCAACACTGGCATGTCTGGAGCCTTCATTTCCTGTACTCGTTCCTGCTGTTTCTTGATTCTCTGGTTTCATCTGTCTCCACACTCCGCTTATATGGTCTAACAATGTCACACATTGTTTTTCTTTTCATTGTATCACTTTTGCTCTGTACATGCGCCTGGTGAAGAATTGGATAACCTTTACTCCCCGTCCCTTACCATTCGCATAATCTCTGCCGTAATCACCTCAGGGTCTGTAAACATCACCATATGCCCTGACTGTGCTGCCTCCACCCATCTAGCGTTGGACAACTTGTTAACCGTCTGCTGGTGAGCCTTCACGATGGCGGGCCTGATTTTACGCTCCCCTTTGCCCGGCAGTGTACCTGAAATCAGGCTGACCGCCACATTTCCCAGCTTGGGAGGCTGCTCCTGCAGCATTTTCAAATCCAGTATAAATCCCTTTCCCTCCGCAGCCACCGTGCGAGCCGCCTGTACGGTAAAGTCCTCCTGTCGGTGATCCGCAACAACATCAGCAGGCTGCATGTGAAATGCTTTGATACCAAGGAAACGATACAAGCCCAGATGAGCCAGCATCGGAATAAGTGCACCATTGATTGCAAAGCCCACTTTCGCCATTCTGGAAAAATACAAATCACAATGCTCATCCGACGGATCAACGAGAACAATCCCCCGCAGACGAGACAGATTAACCCCTGCCGCTGTACGCACAATGGGACCTCCCCAGCTATGTCCGACCAGAATAAACGGTCCTGGCCCCAGCGCATCCAGCAGCTCGTTCAAATCTTCCGCAATCCGCGCCAGTGTGCGAGGAGAATTATCGACATCACTTCGTCCCGCTCCAGCCCTGTCGTAGACAACGGTACGTGCCTGCTCGGCTACAGTGGGTACAATCAGTCCCCATGTGGATCTGGAGACACCCATGCCCGATTCAAATACAACCGTAACTTCCCCTGTTCCCCTGGACATATAATGAAGCCTTCTGCCATCTCGGGTCTGAATATAAGCACTGGAGCCAAACGTATGTAAATCAGGATGATGATTCATCAATTTCCCTTCCTCCCTCCGTTGATTCACAGCTATCTCCATTTTCTGTCTTTCATGCTCTCTCTGCTATCTTCAATCCGCTCTCTTCTCTCTTGTACCTTCCATCCTATCTCTTCTCTCTTGCACCGTCTATTCATCTATTCCCTATCTTCACCGTTCCCTAAATGAAAATGATTATCAATTAATGATTATACCTTGTCCGATGTAAAAAAAGAACACCCGATCATCATCCGATCGGGTATCCCTCCCAGCCTTACAGCGGCTGACCGTATAATATAAACCCTACGGCCTCGCGCCCGCTTTCTTGCGCTTCACCTAATTTCCTAACGCAGAGGCATGCCTCTTATGCACGAATGCCGTGATTCTTGCTGTTCAGCTGCTCCAGCAGTTGATTCATTGCCTCTTCGGTCATGGCACCGCCGCTAAATGCCACCAGAGCGCGCAGCGGCATATATTTCATCATGGCGTTCATCATATCCGCATGGTCACTCTCGTCGGCGTCGTCTCCGCCGCCGAAGCCACTCGCTTCCTGGAACTGCTGCAATGCATGCTCCAGCAGCTTTTTATTCTCAGGGTCGCGCTGGATATCTCCCAGTGTACTGTTGCGTGTGTATGTTGGAATGAACGTTGCCGTGGACTCAACACTGACCCGAGTCTGCAAACGAATATCACGCGAGGAGCTGCCCACCTGAATGTCGAACTCGCCTGTTTCAACATGCCAGTCTTTCATATCCACGTTGTAATAGGCGAATGAACGCTTGTTCAAGGTGAAATGAACCGTTTTGGACTCACCCGCTTCCAGCGCCACCTTTGCAAAACCTTTCAGCTCCCGATCAGGACGAATCACCGTACTCTCGACGTCACTAACGTAAAGCTGCACAATCTCTTTCCCTGCACGTTTCCCAGTGTTGGTAATACGAACCTGAACGTTCACCTCGTCCTGATCCGTCAGCGCAGTGTGATCCACCTGCAGATCACTGTATTCAAACGTGGTGTAGCTCAGGCCATAGCCAAACGGGAACAGCGGCTCCAGCTCTTTTTTATCATAATAGCGGTAACCGACAAAAATGCCCTCCCGATAATCTACACGATCCGCTTCACCCGGAAAGTTCAAATAAGACGGATTATGGCTAAGCTTCGCCGGGAATGTCTCTGCCAGTTTACCGGACGGGTTCACCTCACCATAGAGCAGATCAGCGATTGCACCTCCCACTGCCTGACCGCCAAGGTATGCTTCAAGCACGGCCTGCACCTGCGGTAGCCAAGGCATCTCTACCGGGGAGCCGTTGCTTAATACAACGACCACACGGGATTGCACCCTCGCCACCTCTTCAATCAGTCGGATGTGATTGTCCGGCAGGCGCAGATGGGCACGGTCATAACCTTCCGATTCATAACGATCCGGCAGCCCCACGAATACAACAGCCGTATCCGCCGCTTTTGCAGCCTGAACGGCTTCCTGCATCAGTGTGTCATCCACATCATCCGCTTCAATCTGATAACCAGGTGTATACGAGATGGTCACTCCATCGCCTGCCACCTGAGTCATTTCTTCTACAATATCGTCCACCTTGGTCGGATTAATATGGGAGCTGCCGCCGCCCTGAAAGCGAGGTTTACGCGCAAAAGCACCTATGATTGCCACGCTGCCCTTACGCTGCAGCGGAAGCAATCCGTCTTCATTTTTCAGCAGCACCATGCTCTCGGATGCCACTTTACGCGCAAGCTGATGATGTTTATCTTTATCATACGAAGCGTCTTGTTTTTTATGATCAACGGCTTTGAAGATCAGGGTGAGCAGACGCTCCACCGCATGATCCAGCTTGTCCATGGACAGCTGTCCACTCTCTACCGCTTCAATCACTTTGCGTTCTCCAATACCGCCGCTCGCCGGCATCTCCAGCTCCAGTCCGGCGGCAAGCGCATCTGCCCGCTCATTGACAGCGCCCCAGTCCGAGACGACCAGTCCTTCATGACCCCATTCATCCTTCAGAATATCGGTCAGCAGCCATTTATTTTCACCGGCATACGTGCCGTTCACTTTATTATAAGAGCACATCACGGTCCATGGCTGTGCGTCCTTCACTGCTCCTTCAAAGCTTGCCAGATAAATCTCGCGCAGCGTCCGTTCATCGACCACCGCGTCAATCGACATACGCCGTTCTTCCTGATTGTTGACCGCAAAATGCTTGAGAGACGTGCCTACACCCTGACTCTGCACCCCTTGAATATGAGCTGTAGCCATCCGGGTAGATAACAGCGGGTCTTCGGAAAAGTATTCGAAATTCCGTCCGCCCAGCGGGGAACGTTTAATATTTACGCCTGGCCCAAGCAGTACGGCCACATCCTCGGCCTGGCATTCCTCACCCAAAGCAACGCCGACCTGACGTGCCAGCTCCGTGTCCCAGGAACTCGCCAGTCCTGCGGCGGACGGGAAGCAGGTTGCGGGCACACTTGAGGTCAAGCCCAGATGATCCGCACTGCTGTCCTGCTTACGCAATCCGTGCGGGCCGTCCGTTACCATGATGGATGGGATGCCGAGACGCTCCACCCCTTTCAGATGCCAGAAGTCCAGTCCCGAGCACATGCCCGCTTTTTCCTCCAGTGTCATCTGCTGTACCAGATCCTTGATGTTACGTTCCACATTAACCCCTCCAGTTCATGATTTTCGTGTAGTGTAGTATCGAAGCCATATAACAAGCATACCGCGTGAACTCTCACCATTTCAAATGTTTACCCTAAAAATACAACAGCCCGATCTCGAGGATCAGGCTGTTAAAAACTAATGTATATGTCGATGTGTACTCGATCTCGTAATGCAATACATCCAAATGTCTAAGCTGTATTAAGCTTGTGACTTATACCAGGAAGCAGCCGCTGCTGCCTCGGTGCGTGTCAGCTGATGCCCCTGACGCTCCCAATGCATATGCACATCAGCACCTGCCCCGGTCAGAAGTGAAGCCAGCTCTTCGGTTTCGCGGCGAGGCACGATCGGATCATTCTCTCCCGCACCGATGAACACAGGCAATCCTGTCAGATCGGGCAGTGTGAGCCCGCGCAGCGGTACCATTGGATGGTGAAGAATCGCTCCCTTGAATACATCCGCCTGATGGAACATCAAGCTTGCAGCGATGTTAGCACCATTGGAGTACCCCAGTGCATAGACATTTTTTCGATCGAATCCATACTCTGCCGCAGCAGCATCGATGAAGGAACCCAGCTCCGCTGTCCGTGCAATCAGATCCTCTTCATCAAAGATACCTTCGGCCAGGCGGCGGAAGAAACGTGGCATGCCATTCTCGGATACATTGCCCCGCACCCCAAGTATAGCTGCACCAGGCGCAATCATCTCTGCCAGTCCAATCAGATCGTTCTCCGTGCCTCCAGTGCCGTGCAGCAGCAGTATCGTCGGTGAATCTGGCTGTGCACCTGCTTTATAGATATGTTTCATTGTCGCTGTACTCATGATTTGGACTCTCCTTTCCACTCACGTACTTGAATTGGCGGCAGCAGTTGTTCAATCTGCTCGCGTTGTGGTTCATACCATTCAGGCAGCATCAATTTTTCGCCCATGCTCTCTTGCGGCTCATCCCGCGCAAAGCCTGGAGGGTCAGTGGCAATCTCGAACAAAATGCCGCCTGGCTCCCGGAAATATACCGCATTGAAGTATTGACGGTCAATTACCGGCGTTGGGTGATATCCGGTTTGCTCCAGCTCCTGCTGAATCTGTTCATGCTCGGTGTAATCTTTGGCACGCCATGCAATGTGATGCACCGTTCCCGCACCGCCAATGCCGCGCTGGATGCCTGTGGATTGGATATCAATAATCTGTCCCAGATCACCGCTGGCACGCAGTCGTATCAGACCATTCTCTTCACCCACCTGCTCCAGACCCAGCTTGCTGACGAGCACATCCATCGTTTTTTCAGGTACATGACTGTACAGGATCGCACCGCCGAAGCCCTTGATGGCATGCTCCGGGGTTACTCCGTTGAATGCCCATTGACTTTGCTGACCACCTTCACGTTCAACCAGTTCAAGCAGCAATCCACCTTTATCGAAGAAACGAATGTAGCTTTCGCCGAATCTCGTTTTATTTTCATATGGAATATCAAAGGAAGCAAGACGTTCCTTCCAGAACGACAGGCTGCCCACAGGTACCACATAGACAGTAACCCCGGTTTGGCCAGAGCCAATGACACCTCTTCTTGCATTTTGCTGTGGGAAAAAGGTAATAATGGTGCCCGGCGCGCCCTGCTCATTGCCGTAATATAAGTGATACACGTCTGGTGCATCAAAGTTAATTGTTTTTTTCACCAGTCTGAGTCCCAGCACACCTGCGTAAAAATCTACATTTTTCTGTGCATCGTCAACAAAAGCTGTAATGTGATGAATGCCTGACGTTCTGAACATAATCTCCACTCCCTTGGTTTTGGTTTATAAATTATATCTTGGTTGTAGTATGCTTCTTTTATTTACTGTAAATAAGAATTAACTTACCTTGACTTTGTTATTTATCTTTAAATTAAGATTCTTTAAATTTATATTAGTACATTTCTATCCATTACGCAAGCATTTATTTTAAAATTAAGACTTTAGGGCTGTGAATCTCTTGCAAATGGTTCATTTGCAGGTTCTAAGGGAGTATGTCCATGAAAAAACAGGCCCCGTTATACGGGAACCTGTCAGTTTAAGCTTATTATCATGTTTGCTAATCCTGCTTCATCGCCTTTTCTACACCAGCTTCAATTTTTTCGGCGGATTTACCAGATCCTTATGCTCATACTCATCCTTGATATCCCCGACAATCTCTTCAAGAATATCCTCCATTGTGACCATACCAATCGTATCCCCGGCTTCGTTTCTCACCGATGCGATATGCACGCGGCTCTGCTGCATCTGAACAAGCACATCCTTGATCGGAGTTCGCTCCGAGAAGCTTGGCATCGGATGTATGAAGGTGTTCATACTGAACTCCCTGCCTGCGGCCACACTGGTCAATGTTTGCTTCGTATTAATAAAGCCGACAAAATGGTTGGTTTCTCCGTGTGCAATGACTGGATATCTCGTATATTCATGCTGGTTCAACACCTCGATAATCTGATCCAGCGGCATATCTTTATTGAGTGTAACAATTTTGTTGCGTGGAATCATAATCTCCTGGAGCAGACGCTCATCAAATGCAAAAATGTTTTTGAGGTAGTCCAGCTCGGTTTGGTTGATCTCCCCGCTCTCATACGATTGTGCCATAATCAGCTTCAGCTCCTCTTCGGAGTGAACCGTATCATGTCCGGCAGGTTTGATCCCGAACATACCAAGCAACAAACGAGCCGCGCCATTCAAAGCATAGATGAACGGATTCATGATTTTACCGAACCAATAGAGCGGTGGTGCAAGCATTAAAGTCATGCGCTCGGCAAACTGAATAGCCAAAGTTTTGGGTGCAAGCTCACCAATCACGACGTGCAGGAAAGTAATCACTGCCAGCGCAATACCGTAAGACAGAACGGTGGACAGAGCCGCAGGTACTTCCAGACTTTCAAATAACGGATGCAGCATCTTCTCTACTGTTGGCTCACCCAAGGCCCCAAGCACGAGAGCCGTAATCGTAATACCAAGTTGACATGCAGACAGATAATAATCCAGATGTTGTGCCACTTTTTTGGCGACCACTGCTTTTTTGTTGCCTTCCGCGATCAATTGATCGATACGGGACATCCGCACTTTCAGAATCGCAAATTCAGCACCAACAAAAAACGCGGTCAAACCGATAAATACAACGACTAAAAATAAATTCAAGGCTATTATTCCGTCCAATGACTTCCCTCAGATTGAGGGATTCACCTCCATTAAGTTTAGAAATAAAAATATATTCAAGAGACTTAATCTTAAGCCAAATCGCTTGCAGGTTCTTCGGCCTCAGTGCCCTGTACACGCTCAAGCAGCACCTGCTTGATGTGATAGTTCTCGGCATCCACAACGGTCCAGACATAGTCGCCGTGTTCCACGGTATCTCCATTTTCCACACCGACACCCTTCTGGTACTGAATCCATCCGGCAACGGTATCCATCTCTTCATTGCCCTCGAACACCATCCCGAATTGACGCTCCAGTTCATCCAGCAGCACACGTCCGTTGATCAGATACTGGTTTTCCCCGGTTTCCTGAATGTCTGCCACTTCATCTGCGTCGAACTCATCCCGAATCTCGCCGACCAGCTCCTCAAGAATATCCTCCATCGTAATGATTCCCGAAGTACCGCCGTACTCATCCACGACAACAGCCATGTGTACACGTTCCTGCTGCATTTTGATCATCGCATCCTGAATGGAAGTCACTTCCGACACAAATGGGATTTCACGCACGAATTCACTCAATTGATGTGTCCGTGTCGCCACCATGTCCGGCAAAATCTTCTTCACATTCACAACGCCGATAATGCGGTCTTTGTCTCCATCCTCAATGACGGGATATCTGGAGTAGTTATGCTCATCCAAAATCGGAATAATATCGTCATAGGTCATATCCTGATTCAGTGTAATCAGTTCGGTACGTGGAACCATGATGTCTTTGGCATCCCGTTCGTCGAACACAAAAACATTTTCCAAATATGAAAGCTTCGTCTGATTACTCTCATCGCCTTCATAGCTCTGATTCATAATAATTTTAATCTCGTCCTCTGAGTAGGCCTGATCATGCCCGGCAGGTTTCACTCCAAATCCACGCAAAACGATACGGGATGCACCGTTGAGCGCCCAAATGAACGGATACATGATTTTACCAAACCAGTACAGCGGCGGCGAAAGTAATAATGTCAGTTTTTCGGAAAACTGAATCGCCAGCGTTTTGGGTGCCATCTCACCCACAACGACGTGCAAAAACGTAACGAGAATAAAAGCTATCGCATAAGAAGCAATCGCCGAGATGGAGGCAGGTACGTCCAGATAGCTGAACACCGGATACAGCAATCTCTCCACCGTTGGTTTACCCAGAGCCCCGAGTCCCAAGGCGGTAACGGTAATGCCAAGCTGACAGGCAGATAGATAATAATCGAGATCGGAGACAACCTTTTTGGCTAACACAGCCTGTTTATTTCCCTCGGCAACCAGTTGATCCACCCTTGATGTACGAATTTTGACCACTGCAAACTCCGATGCCACGAAAAATGCAGTCAATACAATCAAGATGATAAGTAATGCGATATTTAATATGGTTATTATGTCCAAAGACTTCCCCGATCCTCAGGGATTCACCTCCAAAGATAGTTACAGCGCGGTATAGTAACGTTTATGTCGTTAACCATTCATACGCTGTTTGATGTCTGAAGTTAATAGTATAAGACTGCTAACATGCCAAACGTATATAAAAATCAGTTTCATGATCATTTTTGAATGCATTGCATAATGACCTTGTAAATCTAAAACAGGAATCCAAGATGAAGTCAATACGTCCATGACGTCTAGAAACGACTTCACTCCAAACGGGTTTGTTTCCCCCTCATGCTGTCCATTGTTCCTTGATCAACTCCACCTAGATTCTCCATTTGGACAATTTACAATATCGCCTACCCAATAGATATCCACCTCCCAACGTATCGATTCCTGTTTCCGAAAAGTATATCATGTTTTAATGCAAACCATCCAGTTGCACGTCATGGTTTGGCACAAGCTTACAGTCTATTGTTCACAGAATAGTCTATATGTATGTTAAGTTCTGGCCGCTCAAACTCGATATAAAGTATTACGCAGCAAAAAGCCCGCAGGATGCAAATACCTTTCGGTACCCCATCGTGCGGGCTTATTCAATTAGGTTTGGAACGCGCTATTATGCTCACACTACCGCGAATTACACCGCTTGAATGCTGCGTATTCGTATGCAGCTTAGACTAAAGCTTTGGCTGCAATGTCGCTGCGCTGATGTTTGCCCTCGAACTGAATACGCTCTGCCTGAGCATATGCTTTGGTTCTTGCGTCCGCAATATCCGTGCCAAGGCCAACAACCCCCAGGATTCGTCCACCATTCGTTACCCATTCTCCGGCTTCGTTACGGGCAGTTCCTGCATGGAATACGACGCCCTCATGCACCTCATCCAGTCCGTTGATTACGACGCCTTTCGCGTATGGACCCGGATATCCGCCGGAAGCGAGCACAACACATACTGCAGCCTCGTCACTCCACTCAATCTCAATATCAGCTAATTTCCCGTGCACGGCTGCCCAGAAAATGTCCAGCAGATCACTTTTCAACCGTGGCAGCACCACCTGTGTCTCAGGGTCTCCAAAACGTGCATTGAACTCAATTGTTTTGGGCTTGCCATCCGGAGAGATCATCAGACCCGCAAACAATACACCGCGGAATGGCCGACCTTCGGATACCATCGCTTTCGCTGTTGGCTTGATGATCGTCTCCACCGCTTCTTCAATAATGGAAGCAGGAATATGGGGCAGCGGTGAGTATGTTCCCATTCCACCTGTATTGGGACCCTGATCATTATCGAAGACGGGCTTGTGATCCTGCGCTGCCGCCATCGGACGTACGGTTTCGCCATCGACAAAAGCCAGAATCGACATTTCCTGCCCGGCGAGGAATTCCTCGATAATGACCTTTGCTCCAGCCTCGCCAAATACTTTATCAACCATAATGCTGCGCAGCGCCTGATTTGCTTCTTCGCGAGAATAGGCTACAGTAACTCCCTTACCAGCAGCCAGTCCATCCGCTTTGATCACAATCGGAATCGCCTGCTCGTCCAGATAGGTCTGTGCCTGTTCATAGCTGTCAAACTTCTCATAGGCAGCAGTAGGAATATGATACTTGTGCAGCAGGTCCTTCATAAACGTCTTGCTGCCTTCGATCTCTGCCGCATTACGGCGTGGTCCGAAGACCGGAATGCCTGTCGAGTCAAACGCATCTACAATCCCGTCCGCCAGCGGATCATCCGGTCCGATCACGACAAGGTCTACCTTCAGCTCCACAGCTAGTGCCTTGAGCTTGTCGAATTCATGTACAGCAATCGGATGACATTCTGCCAGCTGCGCAATCCCTGCATTCCCCGGTGCACAGTGAATTTTGCCTGCTTTGGGACTCTTCGCCAGCGCCCAGATGATCGCATGCTCGCGGCCACCGCCGCCAACTACCAAAATATCCATTCGTCTGTTCCCCTCCACGCTTCAATAGTATTGGTATGTTCACACATATCAGATCGTATCTCTTCCTGAAAAAAGGAGTGTCCCATACGTCATGAGCATGACAGGTGACACCCCCTTGTAACACCTGCCACTTATGATGGCAGATTATAGCTTATACCTCTGTGCCTAATGTTTGAAATGACGTACGCCTGTAAATACCATAGCGATGCCGTATTCATTGGCTACTTTGATCGACTCTTCGTCTTTGATCGAGCCGCCTGGCTGAATAACCGCTGTGATGCCGGCTTTCGCAGCCAGCTCCAACGTGTCACCCATCGGGAAGAATGCGTCGGAAGCAAGAACTGCACCTTTCGCCAGCTCGCCAGCTTGCTCAATTGCAATTTTGGCAGCACCGACACGGTTCATTTGTCCTGCGCCTACCCCTACGGTCATGTCGTTCGCAGCAAGTACAATGGCGTTGGACTTCACATGTTTGACCACTTTCCAGCCAAACAACAGCTGTTTCAGCTCCTCTTCGGAAGGCGCACGGTCCGTCACCACGTTAAGCTCGCTCGCTTCAATGGAGTGTACGTCCGATTGCTGCACAATCATACCGCCGTCAATCGATGTCACCACGAATTGGCTTTCGCGGTTGCGAGCCGCACTCAGCTCACCTGTTTTGAGCAAACGAATGTTTTTCTTTTTCGTCAGGATATCCAATGCTTCCTGGGTAAAATCAGGAGCCAGTACGATTTCCAGGAAAATCTCGCTCAGCTTGTTCGCCGTATCGCTGTCAATAATGCGGTTTGCTGCCACAATTCCACCAAAAATCGATGTTGGGTCAGCAGCATAAGCTTTGCCGTACGCTTCATAGATACTCTCGCCGATTCCCACGCCGCAAGGGTTCATATGTTTCACAGCAACCACAGCAGGCTCTTCAAATTCCTTGACGATCTGCAATGCTGCGTTAGCATCGTTGATGTTATTGTAGGACAGCTCTTTGCCGTGCAGCTGCTCGGCTGCTGTCAATGTATCCTGTGCAGCCAGCGGTTTGCGGTAGAATGCTGCCTGTTGGTGTGGATTTTCGCCATAGCGCAAATCCTGGAGCTTTTCATAAGTAACCGTCAAGCGCTCTGGCAACGGGTCGCCATTAACGTTGGAAAGGTAGTCGGAGATGAGTGCATCGTAAGCCGCCGTATGACGGAACACTTTTGCCGCAAGCCGTTTGCGAGTTTCAAGGGTGGTATCTCCACCGCTGCGAACTTCCTCCAGCACTTGGCTGTAGTCTGCAGCATCAACAACAACGCTGACAAAAGCATGGTTTTTCGCAGCAGAACGAAGCATGGTTGGGCCGCCGATATCAATGTTCTCGATGGCATCTTCATAGTCTACATCCGGTTTCGCGATCGTTTCCTGGAAAGGATACAGGTTAACAACAACCAGATCGATATAACCGAGACCAAGCTCCTGCATTTGGCGTGTATGCTCTTCGTTATCACGAACAGCAAGCAATCCGCTGTGAACTGCCGGATGCAATGTTTTGACACGTCCGTCCATAATTTCCGGGAATCCGGTCACATCCGAAATTCCGATGACAGGAACGCCTTCCTTCGACAACAGGCTGCTTGTACCTCCTGTCGAAATAATCTCCACACCCATTTGCGACAGCTCGCGGCAAAAGTCCACGATGCCTGTTTTATCCGATACGCTGACCAGCGCTCTTTTGATACTCACAATATGCTCCTCCTTTAATGTCCCATAAGCTTCGCGTTTCCTGACGAAACACAGTTGATTTATTTCCCGAGAAATATCACAAAATGCGTACCAACATTCGACTTCTGTTATATAAGTTGAACCACGATGTTTACACAGGACACTCCGATGACAGAATAATCTTTTGATCGCTGTTATTCCCAGATTTTTTTGATTCACTTTTCTCAAGGGAAAAATCAGGTGATAAGCCTATGCTTCCGATTCAGCTTTCTTTCAGAAAGCTTTCAGGCGAACGCTTCGCTTCTCCGGCTTATTTCTGTTCTCTCCGTTCATGTGTGGAAAAATCCCAACTTATATCAAACCGGTTTGTTAATGGTGACGTGGCGTCCGTTTAACTGGACCAGACCTTGCGCAAACCAGGATACCACTTCAGGGTACAGCTGCTGTTCGGCTGCATGAATGGCTTTGCTGATCGTTTCCGCTGTATCCCCTGGTTGAACAGGCACAGGATGCTGTGCAATAATCGGTCCCGTATCCATCCCCCCGTCAACAAAATGCACGGTCACACCGGTCACTTTCACACCATACTCCAGTGCTTGTCCAATGGCATCCTTGCCTGTAAATGCTGGCAGCAGGGATGGATGAATATTGATTAATCGGCCCGCGTAACGATCCACCATTACTGAAGTCAGCAGTCTCATATATCCCGCGAGCACAACCAGATCGATCTGTTTAGACTCAAGCACTTCGACTATCTCTGCCTCATATGCTTCACGCGAAGCATACGCCTTAGGTGTAAACAAATGGCAGTCTACACCTGCATCCTGTGCTCGCTGCACAACCTGTGCAGCAGGCTTGTCACAGACCAGCAGCTCCACCGAAGCGTTCAAAGCACCATTGCGTGCTGCATCGACCAGAGACTGAAAGTTACTTCCTGTCCCTGAGGCGAATACAGCAATGCGGTAGTTTGTCATTAAACATCCGCTCCCGTGAAGGTTACTCGCGCATCTCCTTCAGTTACACGGCCGATGATGTACGCTTCTTCACCCGATGCTTTCAATTGCTCCAATGCTTTCGCTGCATCTGCTTCGTTCACAACCAACACAAGCCCGATGCCCATGTTAAAGGTAGTGAACATATCACGGTTGGAAACATCACCTTTTTGCTGTAACAGATTAAAAATCGGCAGAATCGGCCATGAGCCATAATCAATATCCACATTCACGCTGCTTGGCAGCATACGCGGGATATTTTCGATAAATCCACCGCCTGTAATGTGAGCCATGCCTTTTACTTTCACGTTTTCCAGCAGGGACAACAGTGGTTTTACGTAAATTTTTGTTGGCTCCAGCAGCGTATCTCCCAGCTTGCCGCCCAGCTCTGCCACTTCCGAGTGCAGATCCAAGCCAGCTTCTTCGAGCAGCAACCTGCGAACCAGGGAGAAGCCGTTACTGTGTACACCACTGGAAGCGAGACCGATGACTGTATCTCCAGGTGCAATGGTTGTGCCGTTGATGATCTTTGCTTTGTCCACAATACCAACCGTGAAACCCGCGATATCATACTCGCCTTCACTGTACATACCCGGCATCTCAGCCGTTTCGCCACCGATCAGCGCACAGCCGGACTGATGACAGCCTTCTGCGATTCCGGCAACGATGGCTTCAATCTTCTCAGGAATGACCTTGTCGCAAGCGAGGTAGTCCAGGAAGAACAACGGCTCAGCGCCTTGTACGACGATATCATTCACACACATGGCTACTGCGTCAATCCCGATCGTGTCGTGACGGTCCATGGCAAAAGCAATTTTCAGCTTCGTGCCAACACCATCTGTACCGGAAACCAGTACCGGCTCATCATACTTATCTTTGTTCAAGCCGAACAGTGCTCCGAATCCACCCAGATCAGTCATCACTTCCGGACGGAAGGTACGCTTTACGTGTTTCTTCATCCGTTCAACTGCTTCATTGCCTGCCGCGATATCCACGCCGGCCTTTTTATATGCTTCCGACACAACCCTCACACCCTTCGTATCTTGTATATATTGAAAATCCAAATTATTTATTGCTGCTCATCTCTAACAGATGATTCTGTACCAATTCAAATCCAGCTACGCCCATTGTAATGTACTGGCTGTACTCTTCTGGTGGAATCATTCGAATGTATTCGTCACCGTTGTATACTGCACCGGCACACTGGAATACTTGCAGTTCCTTTTTCTCCGGAGTTAGCGGGATATTACCAACAATGCGCCATGTGCCATCTTTCAGCAGCTTGGGTGAAGTGAAGATCACGCTGCTCTTACGTTTACCATAAGAATAGACAAGGAAATCGCCGTCTTCCAAACTTACAGTTTCGTCACGCTGAATGCTCATCACGCCGAACGAAAAAGCTTTTTTGAAGCGATCTCTCAGTGCACATACAACCTGACAGACAGCAAACCGTCCATCATGCATCGGGATCAGAAAAATATCACCTTCATTATAGCTTTTTCTTGCCATAAGCTAACCTCCTAACAGCTACATCCGAATTTCTCTTCGCCATCGAAGTCGAGACGGGTCGGATAATCATTATCAAAGCATGCCAGGCACAACCCGCCTTTATAATCGTCCTGATTATCTCCTTGAATCGAAGCAATCAGTCCATCCGGGCTGAGAAACGCCAGTGAATCCGCATTAATCTCACGGCAAATCTCTTCTACCGACAGAGAGGATGCAATCAGTTCACGGCTATCCGGTGTATCAATACCGTAGAAGCACGGATTTTTGAATGGCGGTGATGTAATGCGTACATGCACTTCGGTTGCCCCTGCATCACGCAGCATATTTACGATCCGGCGGGATGTCGTGCCCCGTACAATGGAGTCATCAATCATGACAACACGTTTGCCTTCCACGACGCGGCGCACTGCGCTGAGCTTCATCTTCACGCCCTGCTCGCGCAGCTCCTGGCTTGGCTGGATAAACGTACGTCCGGTGTATTTATTTTTAATCATACCCATCTCGTATGGTATCCCTGTCTGTTCAGCGTATCCAATCGCCGCCGAGATGCTGGAATCTGGTACCCCCGTAACCAAGTCCGCATCCACGAACGACTCAATCGCCATCCGGCTTCCCATCCGTTTACGGGCGGCATGCTGGTTGGCTCCATTCATATCACTGTCCGGGCGAGCAAAATAAATATATTCCATCGCACACAGCGCCTTACGGTGTTTGTGATCGTCAAAACGGTCCTCATGCAAGCCATCTGCATCCAGCACAAGCAGTTCACCTGGCTGAATATCACGAATCAGCTCTGCGCCGATGGTTTCAAGCGCACAGGTCTCGGACGCAAACAGGTACGCATCCCCAAGCTTACCCATCGTCAGCGGACGAAGTCCATGTGGATCAGAAGCAACCAGCAGCTTGTCATTCGTCATAATCAGGAAAGCATATCCGCCCACAATACGCTGAAATGCATCTTTTGCCGCCTCCACAAGTCCTTTTGGAGAACGTGCAATCAAGTGAGCAATAACTTCAGTATCACTTGTCGTTTGGAAAATAGAACCGCTCTGCTCCAGCTCACGCCGGATCGTTGGTGCATTCACGATGTTTCCGTTCGTTGCAACGGCCAAGTCGCCATCGCGATATTTGAAAACCAGCGGCTGTGCATTCGTCAGCTTGCTGTCTCCACTCGTGGAATAGCGCACATGTCCTATGCTGATATCGCCTGTCAGTGTCTGCATCAGGTCTTTGGTGAACACTTCCTTCACCAGTCCCATGCCGCGATGATAGTTAAACTGTGTACCATCGCTTACACACATGCCTGCGCTCTCTTCTCCACGATGCTGGAGTGCATGCAAACCATAGTAAGAAAGGGAAGCCGCATCAGGGTGACGATATACCCCGAATACGCCGCATTCTTCCTTTAATTTGTCGAGTCCTTCCTTGCCGGACCCTTCGTTATAATAATCGCCTGTCCACAACGGTTCCGTCATCAGTTCATGAGACATGGAATCGCATCCTCCCAGACCTTCGCCAAACCTCCTACAGGTTCGTTCACGGCTGATGTTCCGTTCAATTCAATCGTCAGGTTACTTCCTTCGACACGTCCAATGACAGCTACAGGCACACCGCGCTCACGTACAAAAGCTTCCAGCTTGCCTGCTTGCTCCGGCGAAGCCGACAGCAAAATACGGGATTGACTCTCACTGAACAACGCGTGATCTGCACGCAGTGCAGTCTCAACATTCACTTGTGCACCCACGTTACCGCTGATGCAGGACTCAGCCAGTGCAACCGCCAGACCACCTTCGGACAAGTCATGCGCTGAGCGAACAAGTCCGGATTGGATGGCTTCCAGCACGGTGTTAAGCAAAGCCTTCTCCGTGTTCAGATCAAGCTGTGGCGGACGACCTTCGGTCACGCCGTGCACGGCGTATTGCAGCTCGCTGCCGCCGAGTTCCGCTTTGGTTTCACCGAGGAGAATGATCACATCACCTTCGGATTTGAAAGCCTGTGTCGTGATATGATCCGTATCATGAACGAGACCTACCATACCGACAACTGGCGTTGGATAGATGGAGCCTTTGGCGTTTTCATTGTACAAACTCACGTTACCACCGATGACCGGCGTATCCAGCACACGGCAAGCTTCCGCCATACCGTCCACGGCTTTTTCCATCTGCCAGAAAATATCCGGCTTCTCCGGGTTACCAAAGTTCAGGTTGTCCGTAATTGCGAGCGGCTCTGCACCGGAACATACGATATTACGCGCTGCTTCACTCACCGCAATTCGTCCGCCCACCTCAGGATCAAGGTACACATAACGTCCGTTACAGTCTGTCGTCATCGCAAGACCTTTGCGCGTGCCACGGATCGTTACCACCGCTGCATCCGAGCCTGGACGCACGGCTGTGCTTGTACGCACCATGTAGTCATATTGGTCATACACCCATTTTTTGCTCGCTACCGTTGGGGAAGCCAATACTTGTTTCAATGCACCGCCGAGATCCGACACTTCGTCGTAACGAAGCGTGTCGATGGAAGCACTTTGCTCATAGTACGCAGGTACCGTGGATGGTTTGTCATATACCGGGCATTCGTCAACCAGCGCTTTAACCGGCATATCACCAACAACTTCACCGTGGTGGATCAGCTTCAGACGACCATCATCTGTAACTTTACCAACTTTGGCACAGATAACGCCCCAGCGTTCAAAGATTTCCAGCGCCTGTGCTTCATCCTTCGGCTCTACAACAAACAGCATCCGCTCTTGAGACTCGGAAAGCATCATCTCATAAGGTGTCATGCCTTCTTCACGCTGCGGCACCTGATCCAGATACAGCTCCAGACCGTTACCTGCTTTACTTGCCATCTCCGCACTGGAGCATGTCAGACCTGCTGCACCCATATCCTGAATACCGAGCACGATGCCCGTGTCGATTAATTCCAGACAGGATTCCATAACCAGCTTCTCCATGAACGGGTCACCGACCTGAACCGCTGTACGCTGGGACTCGGATTCCTCTGTCAGCTCAACGGATGCAAACGTTGCACCGTGAATACCGTCACGACCTGTTGGCGGGCCCACGTAATACACCGGGTTACCTACACCCTTGGCTACACCACGCTGGATTTTATCATGATCGATCAGACCGACACACATTGCGTTAACGAGCGGGTTACCCTCATAGCTCTCATCAAACATCACTTCACCTGCAACGGTTGGAATTCCGATACAGTTACCGTATCCCGCAATACCCGCTACAACGTGCTCGAATAGATATTTTACGCGCTCGCTCTCCAGCTTACCGAAACGAAGAGAGTTCAACAGCGCTACCGGTCTTGCACCCATGGAAAAAATATCACGGATAATGCCGCCCACACCTGTTGCCGCACCTTGATAAGGCTCTACCGCGGAAGGGTGGTTATGGCTTTCAATTTTGAAAACAACGGCCTGGTTGTCACCGATATCCACGATTCCGGCACCTTCACCTGGCCCCATCAGGACACGCGGACCGCTTGTCGGGAAACGACGCAGGAGCGGCTTGGAGTTTTTGTATGCGCAGTGCTCGGACCACATGACGCTGAATACACCAATTTCCGTGTAGTTTGGCTTGCGGCCCATGAACTCACAGATCAGCTCATACTCGCTGTCAGACACGCCCATCTGTGCGTAAAGTTTATGTTCTGCGACCTGTTCTGCTGTTGGCTCCTTAGCGGATAGCTGCTGCGTCATGCCGATCCCTCCATGCTTTCAAAATTGATGTGAACATCCGTTTGCCGTCTTCCGAGCCAAACAGTGAATCCACTGCACGCTCTGGATGCGGCATCATGCCCACTACATTGCCTGCTTCGTTACAAATTCCCGCGATATCCCCCAGGGAACCGTTCGGGTTGCTGCCATATGTGAAAACAATCTGATTGTTTGCTTGCAGACTTGCCAGTGTTGCTTCATCACAGTAATAGTTTCCTTCACCGTGAGCAATTGGAATGATAATCTCTTCGCCTGGTGCATAATCACGTGTGAACGGTGTGTCTGCGTTAGCCACTTTGAGCACTGTATCATGACAACGGAATTTCAGGGACGTGTTGCGAATTAACGCTCCCGGTAGCAAACCTGCTTCCGTCAAAATCTGGAATCCGTTGCAAATACCCAGTACATATTTGCCCTGCTCAGCAGCTTTCGCCACTTCGTTCATTACCGGTGCGAAACGGGAAATCGCTCCGCAGCGCAGGTAGTCTCCGTACGAGAAACCGCCCGGAACCAGAATGCAATCATACGCCGACAGATCGGTAGCCGTATGCCATACATAATCAACCTCTTGTCCAATCGCATCTTCCACCGCTTTGTAACAGTCGATGTCGCAGTTGGAGCCAGGGAACACAAGAACTGCAAATTTCATGAGATTAAGCCTCCAATTCGTAGCGGTAATCTTCAACAACGGTGTTCGCGAGCAGTTTCTCACACATCACTTTCAATCGTTTCTCCGCTTCCACACGATCCGTTGTATCCAGGTTCAGTTCCATGACTTTACCGATTCGTACACTTTCCACTTCGTTGAATCCCATGGAATGCAGGGCTCCTTGAACAGCTACGCCTTGCGGGTCGAGTACGCTTTGCTTGATAGTGACATATACGGTTGCTTTGATCATGATTCGAAGTTCCTCCTCAGTAATGAACGGGATAAATGCTTTATGCTGTTAAAAAAGTAACGGGTTGCCTTGGGACGGTCGCTTCGGTGTGGATGGTTCCTCCGGCCGCTGGTTGTTCCCAGATTTTTTTGGTTTGTTTTGGCCCGCGCTGCGGTCAAAACCCGGGAACAAAGGCGGACGCTTCGCTCCTTCGTGAACCATTCCACCCCTACGCTTGATCCTGCGGCAATATTTTTTAAAGGCCTAAACCCTTTACGTTGCTCGGCGGGTAGTAAAAGCGGTCGCTTTGGGACGGTCGCTTCGGTGGGCAACGATAAAAACCAGCCATCCCACGCAAACGTAGACAGGTCTTAAATTCCTTGAGTAACCATGATTTGAATCTCTATCTTGCAGTATTTCCAGGCTTTATACTTGGTGAAGCCTGCGCCTTAATTGCCTCATTCACCAGTTTGAACACTGGTGGAGGGAAAGATTTGAGCTGGAGAAACGAAGTGCTCGCCTTTGCAACCGGAATGTGTCCTTTTGAAAAAAGGATACGAATCCAAACATTCCGGGGGCAACAGCGATCGAAAGCCAAACTTTCCCGTAGCCTACGCTCAAACGTTACTTTTTATTATTTCGTTAAACGGTTATAAATATCGACATAACGAGCAGTTGTAGCTTCTACAACCTCTTGCGGGAGCGGGTCTGGCTTGCTGTTCTTGTCCCAATCCGTGCCCGCCAGATAGGTACGAACAGGTTCTTTATCCATGCTGTCGATTTCGATGTCGAGAGCATAGTTTTCTTTTGCCCAGAAGCGGGAGGCATCCGGGGTGAAGATTTCATCAATCAGGATGACTTTGCCATCCACGATGCCAAACTCGAATTTGCAGTCTGCCAAAATGATGCCGCGTTGATCACAGTAATCTCGTGCGAACTCATAGAGACGCAGGCTCTTTTCCTGAAGCTCAATCGCAAGTGCATCGCCAACCAGCTCTTTCATGCGGTCCATCGGAATGTCCTCATCATGACCTACATCATTTTTGGCTGCTGGTGTGAAGATTGGCACTTCAAGCTTGGCGTTTTTGCGAAGGCCTTCCGGCAGTTTGATGCCATTAACCTCTCCGGTTGCCTCATACTGTCTCCAGCCGCCTCCAGTGATGTATCCGCGCACCACACATTCGATATCAATGCGCTCGGCTTTGCGTGTAACCATGATGCGATTCTGGAGCAGCTCAGGTTCAGTAATCAGGTCTCCCAGCTGCTTTACATCGGTATGCACCACGTGGTTGTCCATCATGCCGCCTGTCAATTCAAACCAGAAGCTGCTGAGCTGATTCAATACATTTCCCTTCTCAGGAACGGCCGGGTCCAGCACATAATCGAATGCCGAGATGCGGTCTGTTACTACGATAAGATAATGCTCACCGAGATCGTACAGCTCGCGTACTTTTCCTTTGTATAACAGAGGTGCTTTAACAAGATCTGCCGCCGTGGACAGTGCCATGGGGTCACCTTCTTTCAGGAGATGTAAAATATACGTCCAATTCCCCTCATCACGCCAAGCCACTCCGAATGCAGAAGAACCTTCCGATCGCTGTTATCCCCGGATTTTTCTGTTCTCCTTTCTCAAGGGGGAAAATCCGGTGATAAAGGCTCAGCATATGCTTACGATGCAGCTTTCTTTCAGAAAGCTTGTAGCTTTGCTTCTCCAGGTTTTTTCTGCCTTCTCCGTTCCAGCGTGAACACATAATCAACCTATACTTTTAGGGGAGTATTTTGATCCTCTGCGTTCCCTGCTAGCCCATCATTCTGCTCTCTAGCCTAATAGGGATATATATTAGTCGTTCAAGCCGAGTTTTTTGAATATGGTATCCACATGCTTCAGGTGCCAGGATGGGTTAAATGCATCTGCAATTTCCTCTTCGCTCAGCACAGCTGTAATTTCCGGTGTGGACTTCACGATGTCCTGGAATTGACGCTGTTCTTCCCACGCTTGCATTGCACGCGGTTGAACTGTATCGTACGCTTGCTCACGGCTGAAGCCTTTGTCGATGAGCTTGGTCATTACACGACCAGAGAATGGCACGCCGAAGGTGCGCTCCATGTTGCGTTTCATATTTTCAGGGAAGACGGTCAGGTTTTTCACAATGTTGCCGAAGCGGTTCAGCATGTAATTCAACAGCATCGTTGCATCCGGCAGGATCACACGCTCTACGGAAGAGTGGGAGATATCACGCTCATGCCACAATGTTACGTTCTCGTATGCAGATACCATGTGTCCGCGGATGACGCGGGACAGGCCGGAGATGTTCTCACTGCCGATCGGGTTGCGCTTGTGCGGCATTGCGGAAGAACCTTTTTGCCCTTTTGCAAAAGCCTCTTCCACTTCACGGAATTCACTCTTCTGCAGTGCACGCACTTCAGTAGCAAACTTGTCCAGAGAAGTTGCGATCAGTGCCAGCGTAGCCATGTACTCCGCGTGACGGTCACGCTGCAGCGTTTGTGTGGAGATTGGCGCAGGCTTGGTGCCCAGCTTCTTGCAGACAAACTCTTCAACAAAAGGATCAATGTTCGCATACGTTCCAACTGCGCCGGAGATTTTGCCGTACTGTACGCCGTCCGCTGCATGACGGAAACGCTCCAGATTACGCTTCATCTCTTCATGCCACAGTGCCATTTTCAAACCAAAAGTCGTTGGTTCTGCATGTACACCATGTGTCCGTCCCATCATAGGCGTGTGCTGGTAAGTCAGTGCTTTCTCACGTAAAATTTCAATGAAATTAATGATGTCTTTTTCCAAAATTTCATTCGCTTGACGCAGTACATAGCCCAGTGCCGTATCAACCACGTCTGTGGAGGTCAGGCCGTAGTGCACCCATTTGCGCTCAGCACCCAGGCTCTCGGATACGGTACGTGTGAACGCGATCACGTCATGACGTGTCTCCTGTTCAATCTCATAGATCCGGTCGATATCAAAAGAAGCATTCTGACGAAGCAGCGCTGCGTCTTCCTTCGGGATGACTCCAAGCTCGGCCCATGCCTCGCATGCACAGATTTCAACTTCCAGCCACGATTGGAATTTGTTCTCCTCGGTCCAGATGGCTCTCATTTCGGGTCTGCTATAACGTTCAATCATGAATTTGTATGCCTCCATAGATTAGTTTGTTCGATCCATTGCAATCCTTCTTCGACGTCCTGACAAAGCAGGTTCACATGCCCCATCTTACGTCCTGTCTTCGCTTCGCTCTTGCCATATATGTGAAGCTTAGGGATGACACCCAGTTCCATCGCCTCTTCATCAGGCTGCCCTGTTCTTGCGATGATACCTTCCAGATGCTCACCAAGCACATTGACCATAACTACCGGGCTTAACAGCGTTGTATCCCCGAGCGGCAACCCGCAGATCGCACGAATATGCTGCTCAAACTGTGATGTTGCACAGGCTTCCATCGTGTAGTGTCCCGAATTATGCGGCCTTGGCGCGAGTTCATTCACATACAATCTCCCATCCGCGGCTACAAACAGCTCTACGGCCAGCAAGCCAACAGCTTGCATGGATTCGGCAACGGCAGCCGCCAGTTTCTGTGCTTCAAGCTGAATGTCCGTGGCTACTCGTGCAGGTACGATTGACGCATGTAAAATGTTATTCACATGAATGTTCTCCGCAGGCGGGAACGTCTTGATCTCTCCATTTGTGCTGCGAGCAACGATAACCGAAATCTCGCATTCAAACTTGATAAACTGCTCCAGCACCAGCTCTGCGCCTGTTGCTGCGAGTTCTTCGTATGCGGCCTCAGCGTCCGCTGCAGCCCGAATCACCCGCTGACCTTTGCCATCGTAACCGCCAGTCACCGTTTTCAGCACACATGGCACGCCAAGCTCACTCACCGCAGCTGTCATTGTATCCAGACTTGTAATCTCACGATACGGAGCAACGCGTACACCCGCTGCCTCAATCGCACGTTTCTCACGCAGACGATGCTGTGTTGTATATAAAAGAGCACTACCTTGCGGAACAAAAGATTCACGTTCAAGCAATGCCGCAACCTCGGCGTCTACATTCTCGAACTCATATGTGATGACATCACACTGCTGCGCAAGCTCTCTTGCCGCCTCTACATCATCGTATCCCGCCTGTATCTGCTGTGCGATCTGGCCGCAAGGTGAATCTGGGGTTGGATCAAGGGTAATGAATCGATACCCCATCGCCGTCCCGTCCAGCGCCATCATACGTCCAAGCTGTCCACCGCCGAGAATACCTATGGTGGTCTGTCCGGGCAGCAGCACAGGCTGTCCTTGACCTGCTTCTCCAGCCTGTTTCATTGCTTCGTTACTCATAGCTCATCACTGCTTTCCAGCACCTCTTGTTTGATCCGTTCTCTGCGAGCTTCGGAGCGGCGCTGCACCTCCGGGTCGAATGCACCGATGATTTGCGCTGCGAGCAGCCCTGCGTTGGTCGCTCCCGCTTTGCCAATCGCCACCGTCGCCACCGGGATACCGCCAGGCATCTGCACAATGGACAACAAGGAATCGAGACCGTTCAATGCTTTGGATTGAACAGGCACTCCGATGACCGGAAGCATTGTTTTGGCGGCAACCATACCAGGAAGATGTGCCGCCCCGCCTGCACCCGCGATAATGACCTTGAAGCCGCGGTCAATCGCCTGCTCTGCATACTCAAACATCAAATCCGGTGTACGATGTGCAGAAACGACCTTTTTTTCATAACCGATCTCCAGCTCGTCCAGCACCTCGCACGCATGTTTCATCGTTTCCCAATCCGACTTGCTGCCCATAATTACAGCGACTTGCACTGACATGAATACATCCCACTCCCATCTGAGCATTTTAAAAAAACGAAAAAGTCCGTTACCCGCGAAAATATCACATTTTCTCCGGACACCGGACTCCAAGAAATACGTATCCCTCATTTGGGCATGCCAAAGGGGCTTGCTGTCCGCATGAATGCACGCGACTCTCAGCCGTATCTCCTCGTAGTCCGGAAATTTACGGTTCCCGGGTAGATACTTCCGGGCCCTATTCCCGGCGTTATACGAGCAAATATCTATTCAATCCTACTTCATGACTCTGTTCCATAATCATACAGCTTTCGTTCCTACTCGACCTTATTTTAACCTGATCGACACATCTAACATTCTAACAATCCCCTACAGCGAATGTCAACTTAAAGACGAACATTTAACATATTGACAAATCTAATGTTCGGGAATTAGAACACCCCAATGCAATAAACTTCCAAATTCAGCTTAAACGGGCTGACTGGCTGCTTCGAAAAAAGAAAAAAGCCGGCTCTTCAATCCATTGAAGGCAACCGGCTTGTTACTTGCGAGAATGAAGTACATTCCGCTTTATTTCACGATTAATACAGGAACCTGAGCGTGCTGTACCACATTGTGGCTGACACTGCCCAGCACGAACTCACGGATTCCGCCCAGACCGCGGGAACCAATCACAATAATGTCCGAGCCGTTCTCTTTGACATAATCCAGAAGCACCTCCGCAGCAGCGCCTTGAATCAGATCGACATTCGCCGTAACACCGGCAGCCTGAATCCGTTCTTTGGCTTCATCCGTCGTTTGCACAGCCAGATTGTAATAATCGTTGTTGAGTGAAGGAGGGAGTGGTGCAAGGCCTTCTCCGATAAAGACACGCGGGAAATCAAACGCATGAATGACATCCAGTACAGCCCCTGGCGATGCCTTCGCAAGCTCGATTGCACGATCAAGTGCTTTATTCGAAGCTTTTGAGCCATCATACGCTACTAAAATTTTGGAAAATAACATGTTAATCCCGTCCCTTCCTTATATATGTAGAAATCCGAAGCAAGCTTCGGTCTGACATCTAACTCCGTCACAGAGCGGAAACCATGTAACCTCTTAAACCTTCACAGCGGCAAATGAACCAGTTGTTACGAAACATTTTACATAACAAACCATTACATTTACCCCTGAAATGACTTCCTCAGTTTACTGTACAGCTCCACAGACAGTTCCTAAATTACAGCTCCACAGAGAGTCATATTACTGCAAAAAGTAACCGTACAGCACCGCATTCAGAAATACGAGCAATGGAATGCCAATGGTAAAGCTGACGTGTTTCGTTTTATGCCTTTTCCGATACATCGCAATCCAGACACCCAGCGCACCACCGATAAAAGCGAGCAAAAACAACGTTCGTTCAGGTGTGCGATCCCGCCGCTGCTGAGCACGACGCTTGTCATCCGACATCACCAGATATGCCACAACATTAATAAAAATAAACCATACGATAAGTCCGGTCTGCATATACGTTTATGCGGTCCCCCTGTCCCGGGACATTTCCCTGACTCCATTATAATCCCAAGGCAGGCAGATGATCAACGCGGGCAGAGAGCCGCAATATGGGCACAACTTTTTTCTTGCTCCTCCCGGTTACTTTCTTTGTTTACTTCCCTTCGTACTACCGCTTTACTTTACTCCCCGCTATCCCCGATAAAGCTACGACTCCTGTTTGGGAATACCGTTCAGACTTGGCACCCGTTTGGCTGCTTTCTCGGGACTTACGGCAATACTTTCTTCATGAATGCTGTCCTTGTTCTGCTGATTATTACGTTTCTCCGGCTTGTTATGCGGCATCTGAGGCTCACCTCCTCCGCTTACGTTGCCTGAAAAGAGGAAAACTTATACGAAAGGGGTGCACTGTGTACAACATTAGCCACGAATTAACAATTCACGACTGCTCAGGAAATGATATAACGCACCATATAGGTTCGCATCATTGCCAAATGTACAGGCCGTAATGTGAGGACTCGCCTTATGCAGCGGATTGATCCGCTTCAGTTCCTCAATCGCCCACTGAATTCGCTCCAGCACAACAGGCTGTGCACTGATGCCTCCACCAATGGCAAATACTTCAGGGTCCAAAATGTACTGTAGATTCATAATCTGAACGGCAATCTGCGTGCAGTACGTGTCAAATACATCGCATGCATCAGCATCCTTCTGCTTGATATATTCAAATACCGCCTCACCATCCGCGGGGTTCTCCAGTCCCTTCATCTCTCCGATCCGTTTGACCATCTCCACTGCCGAACTCTCTAGTCCAAAATATGCGGCTTCTTTCGTTACTGGATCAACCCGGCTCATGATGTAACTGATCTCCCCGGCTGACAGATTCTTTCCGCGCTGGAGCTTGCCATCCACGATAATGCCTCCCCCAATACCGCTGCCCAGCACAATAACCACGGAATCCTTCGCATGTTTAACACTGCCGAGCCATAATTCAGCCATCGCAGCACATTTACCGTCATTTTCAATTGAAACATCTGTATGATATCGATCTGCGAGCAGCTTGGCTAAATTAACCTCATGTAAAAATGGAAAAGAGCCGCCATGATATATTACGCCGGTTTCCACATCAACTGTTCCCGGACAGCTCAGAGCTATACCTTGAATCTGTTCCATATTCTGCTTGTCTACGATGGAATAGAGATCATGCAGCAGTTCCTGAAGACCACTTCGCTGAATGCCTTCTTTCCCCCTGAACAGCAGCTTCCCACTCTCGCTCATGACCCCATATTTAATAAATGTGCCGCCAATATCAATGACCAAATACATTTTTGCTGCCTCCCGCTTCATAAATCGAATAGTATCCTTATAATTGAAATATAAAGCGTTTCCATTTATATTTATGGTACTTATTTGCGAATAATCGTAATAAATCATCTTCATCAGGAGGTTGAAGCTTCGATGTCCACTGTTCATGAAGTGCTGGATCAGAATCAAGCGTTAGAGGACAACCATACAATCATAAGCCGCTGCACGGAAGGCATGTTGGAGCAATCTCTTCTGGAACAGAGAGAGCGGAGCTTGTTTCACAAGTCTTATCTTGCGGAGAAAAAGGTATTTGAACAGGTTCGTCTTGGGAACAAGAAAAAAATGCTGCTCTATCTACAGCAGCACACCGAACTGAGCGGCGTTTATGGCACGTTATCCAAACATGACACTTTACGCAGCAAAAAAAATCTGATTATTGCAGCGATTACCCTGGGAGCTCGGGCTGCCATTGAAGGCGGATTATATTCGGAATCGGCCCTTACGCTTAGCGACACCTACATTCAGCACATCGAAACGCTGTCACGGATTGATTCAATCGAGCCCATCCTGCAAAATATTCTTGGAGACTTCACCGAGCGTGTTGCCAAAGTGCACCGGGCACATTTCTCAAAGGATATCCTGTTATGTCAGGAATATATATTTAATCACCTCTATGATGATCTGTGTCTGTCTGTGTTATCCGGACAACTGCAAATAAGCCCCTCCTATCTTTCCCGTAAATTCAAGGAAGAGACTGGAGAGGCGCTTCGCATTTTTATCCAGAGGCAGCGAATTGAAGAGGCCAAGACACTGATTGTTTTCTCAGACTATCGCCCGAGTGAGATCTGTTCGTTGTTGAATTTTCATGATCAAAGTTATTTCATCAAGATATTCCGCAAGCATACAGGCTTTACACCTAAGGAGTATCGCAACCGTTTTGTTGTTAAACCCTCTTGAAGGTGAGCGCATCTATTTTCCTTGTTTCTCCATAGCCGCCTTCAGCAAGTCTCCCAGATTGGAGCCGATGGATTCCTGCTTGGCATACTGCTTCACGAGCTTTTGCTGCTCACGCTTGTTCACATGCTGCTTATCTTTATCCAGCGTTTCGGTAATGCCGCACGGCAAACACTGCACATATAGTCCCGCTTTGCCTTCCTTGATCTCCATCTTTTTGTGACACTGCGCACAGCGACGGTTCGACAGACGTTTTTCATTGGAGCGGCGGTACCCGCAGTCCTCTGTAGGACATACGAGGAACTTGCCGCGTTTGCCCTTTTTTTCGAGCAGCTTGGCATTGCAGTCCGGGCAGTGGCTGTTGGTTACGTTATGCGGCTTGTATTCCGCTTTACTGCTCTTTACCGTGGATACAAGCTCCTTCGCCATAGAACGAATGCCATCCAGGAACGGGCCGGGTTTACCTTGTCCGCGTGCGATACGCTCCAGCTCGGCTTCCCAGCGGGCCGTCAGCTCCGGTGTGCGCAGCTGCGGTGCAGCAAGCTCGATCAGCTGTTTGCCTTTACCGGTTGGATGCAAGCTGCTGCCTTGACGATCAATCGTGTCCGAGCTGACCAGCTTCTCGATGATATCCGCGCGTGTTGCCGGTGTACCCAGTCCATGCTTTTCCATCTGGGACAGCAAAGCAGCTTCTGTATATCGCTTCGGCGGCATCGTACGTCCACTCTTGATATGGCAGCGCTGAAGCGTAACTGACTGTCCTTGCTGCAAATCCGGCAGAAGTGCACGTTCATGATCACCGGCATCATCTGCACGGTCATCGTCATCATCGGTGTAATCTCCGCCGTATACCTCGCGCCAGCCGCTGTCCTTAACCGTTGTACCCTTCACATGGAAGGAATCCTGCCCTACCTGTACTGTAACAGCAACGGAATCATACTTGGCCGCTGGATAGAACAAGCTGATGAAACGGCGTACGATCAGATCATATAACTTACGCTCCTCAGGGCTTAGCTGATTCAGAAGCACCGTCTGCTCGGTCGGAATAATCGCATGGTGATCCGTTACTTTGCTGTCATCCACAATTCGCTTTGTGATGTTCAGGTTTTTACGCAGCAGCGGACGGGCAAGTGAGGCATAAGGTCCTACAGCGACACTCTCCAGCCGCTCCTTCAATGTTCCAGTCATGTCGGAAGTCAGATATCGGCTGTCTGTACGCGGATAGGTCACAAGCTTGTGCTGCTCATACAGGCGCTGTAATACGTTAGATGTCTGTTTGGCGGAGAAGCCGTGTTTACGGTTCGCGTCCCGCTGCAGTTCGGTCAAGTCATATGCCAGTGGATGCGGCTCAACCTTCTCGCTTTTTTTCACCTGGGCAATCATACCCTTGCGCCCTTCCACCCGCTGCTTCAACTGCTGCATGTCCTGCTTGTCAAAAACTCTGGAGTCCCCGCCAGATGCCCGCCACACGGCCTGAAACTCCCCGAAATCTGCGGTTAACGTCTCGTATTCCTGCGAACGGAAACCGTTAATTTCATTCTCCCGGTCCATAATCATGCCAAGGGTTGGCGTCTGTACACGCCCTGCCGACAATTGTGCATTAAAACGCACCGTAAGGGCACGTGTCACATTAAGACCGATCATCCAGTCGGCTTCAGCACGACAGCGTGCGGATTCATAGAGGCGATCGAATTGACTGCCTGGCTTCAGTGAGGCAAATCCGTCCTTGATCGCTTTATCGGTCTGGGATGAGATCCACAGGCGTTTGAACGGTTTTCTCCACTGGGCCATCTGCATAATCCACCTTGCCAGCAGTTCCCCCTCACGGGCCGCATCAGTTGCAACAACAAGCTCGCCTACATCCTGACGTTTCATCAGCTGCTGTACCGCCTTGTATTGGTGGTTCGTCTCGCGGAGCACCTTCAGCTTCGTTCGCTCAGGCAAAATTGGCAAATCCTCCAGACTCCATGTGGCATATTTCTTATCATAATCCTCCGGCTCTGCCAGGCCCACCAAATGCCCCAAGGCCCACGTTACGATGTATTTCGGACCTTCCATATAACTTTTATGTTTATCACGCGCACCCATCACCCGGGCAATCTCCCGTGCTACGGAAGGCTTCTCTGCGAGTACCAATGTCTTCACGTTGTATCTCTTCCTTTCTATCCAAACCTCATAATCTTTTCAAAAATTTAATAATCGCAACTAACTTTAGTCATTTGCAAATAACGTCGATTATCTGAACCTAACTTCAATGATCTGCAACTAACTTAAATAGTCTTCAACATCAATCATCTGCGGTTAACGATCTGTCTATTATATCATTTTCAAACGGAAGCGTGTTTCAGCAAGCCATGTCTCTCTTCTACCAGCATTTCAAATGTATGTACCCTTGTTGGTTATTACAATTCCCGACTCACTAAATATGTATGTTATATATATGTAACATATTGCTGTAGACTTCCATTTTCAGACGATATTCAACATTATGCACTTCAACGAAAACAAGAGAAAATGTAAGATAACATAACACATAGTCTATTTGTATGCGTTTTTTTGGATAAATATTAACATTGTAAGATTACATGACATAAATATAAGATGTGCAAAAGCATATATACAAGAGATTCCTTACACACACATCATCTTAGACACAGGAAGGGAGCGTGGATGCATGACTTATCATGGATCTGTATTGAAAAAAGGCGGGGCCTTATTACTCGCGGGAACAATGGTTGCCGCATCGTGGGGAGGAACTGCTGTACCTTCGGCTTTCGCCGCCGCAGCAACTCCTTCAAGCCAATCCTCAACTGCCGCCGCCCTTGCAGGGAAAGCGCCAGCCAGCGCCGCAACCTTCGTGCAGGCCATGGAAGAAGCCGCTACACTTGCAGGTGTGCCTTTTACCATGGACAAGCTCTCAGGAGCGACAATTGCACGCAAAGATGCTGCAAACGCCTTGCAGCAATGGCTCAAGCTGGACGCAGCTCCGGAATCCTTCAAGGATGTACCGGATCAGTCCGAGTTTGCGAGCGCCGTCGGTGCGCTGAATGCCGCCGGGCTGATGAAAGGCTACACCGACTCTCTGTTCCTGCCGAACGCAGTCCTTACAGCGAGCGACGTTTCCATTTTGAAAGATCGCGTTTATAACTACATAAAACCGTTTGTTTTTGAAGAAGCCACAATTATGGATATGCAAACCGCAATGGCTCAAGGTAAACTGACCTCCAAAGAGCTGGTGCAGCATTATCTGGATCGTATCGCCAAATACGATGATCAGGGTGTTAGCCTCAATGCTGTCCTGAATCTGAACCCGGATGCATTGAAAATTGCTGAACAGCTGGATGAAGAACGCGCTGCACAAGGGCCTCGCGGACCACTTCACGGTATTCCGGTTCTGGTGAAGGATAACTTCGATACCAAAGACATGCCAACCACAGCTGGCTGTATTTGTCTCAAGGATTCCGTCCCTGATCATGATGCGGAGCAAGTGAAGAAGCTGAAGGCAGCAGGAGCGATTATTTTGGGCAAAACCAATCTGCACGAGTTTGCTTTTGGTATTACGACCTCCAGTTCACTCGGCGGACAAACGTTGAACCCGTACGCTCTCGACCACTATCCAGGCGGATCTAGCGGTGGAACAGGCGCCGCCATTGCCGCAAACTTTGCGGCTGCGGGAATGGGTACCGATACAGGCGGCTCGATCCGTATCCCGTCCAGCTTTAACAGCCTTGTCGGCATTCGCCCAACGATTGGTCTCTCCAGCCGTGAAGGCATCATCCCGCTGGCACTTACGCAGGACGTTGGCGGACCGATGGCTCGTACCGTAAGTGATGCTGCAATTATGCTGGATGCTACTGTCGGTTATGACAAAAAGGATGTTGCCACCGCTTATGCTGTAGGCAAAATTCCTTCCAGTTACACAGACTTCCTGGATGTGAACGGACTGAAGGGCGCTCGAATTGGCGTAGCTCCCGAACTCATTCCAAGCACCAAAGCGGAAGAAAAAGCTGTTGCTGATGTTATTAACGCTGCTGTCGAGGAGCTTAAATCCCTGGGAGCAACGGCTGTACCGATCTCCATTCCAAACTTTGCCGAAATCAACAAGTATCCAAGTCTCAGTGGCTACGAATTCAAATTCCAGTTAAATGACTATCTGGATTCTCTGGGTGACAAAGCACCCTATCACAGCCTGTCCGAAATTATCGCTTCCGGTCAGTTTGATAAAACCCAGGAGCAAGCCATGAAGGCTCGGGATGCCCGTGATACGCTAGAAACAACAGAATACAAGGATATCGTTCTGAAACGCACTCAAATTACTCGTGATTCCTTGCTGAAATTGATGGCAGACAATCATCTCGATGCGATCATCTATCCTACATCAACACAAGCTGCGGGCGTGATTGGCAAAGGTCAAACCTCCGGTGCCAACAATCGTCTGAGCCCGTTCTCAGGCTTCCCGGCAATTACGGTTCCTGCCGGATTCACCAGCGATGGCTTGCCGGTAGGCATGGAATTTCTGGGCCGTGCCTTTGACGAAGGAACTTTGATCAAGCTGGCCTACAGCTACGAGCAAGGCACGCACCACCGCCAAGCGCCTAAGTTAACGCCTTGAGGAATTAATTTCAAATAGCCGATGATCTGAAATTATTATTTATCTATTCTGCTTGAAGCTTTAATCAAAAAAGTACACCCATCCACAACATTGCGGGCGGGTGTACTTTTCTATTGCAGTGCCGACTGTCAGTACAGACTGCTGTTATCGGCTGTAGTTATTCACCATTTTTGATCCTCGGTGAATAACATGTACCAGGTACATACCTCTACAAGTACATTTCCTGATATTATTTAGAGTCTGGCACGCCCCATCGAACAACTAATCCCGAATACGTCAGCCCGCCTCCAAAACCAAATAGTGCAACATTCTGTCCGTGCTTCAGCTTCCCCTCATCTACTGCAAGCTGCAGCGCAAGAGGAATCGAGGCAGCAGATGTATTCCCGCGATACTCCATACTTGTTAACGTACGTTCCAGTGGAATCGGGCCGCGTTCACACACCGCTTCAATCATACGCATATTGGCACTGTGTGGAACAAACCAGTCGATCTGTTCAGGTGACATATCGGCTTTGGCAATAAGCTCCGTTAATTGCTCTGGAACCATTCGGACTGCCCACTTGTAAACCTCTCTTCCGTTCTGTACCAGCTTGCCCTCTGCATTCAAAGGCTGACCATTCATTTCTGTTGAAAGTCCACTTTTGTATAAATGCATGCCACCTTCTCCTTGAGTACCGGAAACGATGGACTTAAAATCTCCCTGACCCGATGCACGTTCCACCAGAAAAGCGCCCGCTCCATCTCCAAATAACACACAGGTAGTGCGATCTGTATAATCTGTAATTTTGGATAGGGTCTCTGCTCCGATGACCAGCACCTTCCGATACATACCACTGGTTACCAAACTGTCTGCCAGCTGCATGCCATATGTGAAGCCTGCACAAGCTGCGTTCAGATCGAGCACTCCCGTATGGGGGATGCCCAGATTAGCCTGCAGACGGGAAGCCGAGCTTGGGAAGGAATACTCAGGTGTACTCGTAGCAAAAAGAATCATATCAACATCGGTGATATTCACCTCGTAACGACGCACCATGTCCTTTACAGCTTCCGTAGCCAAATCCGATACAAATTGGTGCTCTGCCGCAATCCGGCGTTCTCTCATGCCTGTTCGTTGCACAATCCATTCGTCACTTGTATCGACCATTTTCTCCAAATCTGCATTACTCAGGATTCGATCCGGTACATACGTCCCCATTGCCGTTATTGCTGCCATAGATTGATGATTCATTACAGAGATCACCTCATTCGTTTTTTCTTATTATAGCACTAAGTCTTAGTACTTGGTACTAATTTTTGAAAAAGAATTGAATATCATTTATGGCAAGGCAGCTTGCAACAAAAAAACAGCCCATTAATGATGAGCTGTTCATGGCAATTTAGACTCGCTTAAAAAATAAAAACCACCACCGAACATCATCGGCAGTGGTTCTTTGCTTGGCGGCGTCCTACTCTCCCAGGACCCTGCGGTCCAAGTACCATCGGCGCTAGAGGGCTTAACGGTCGTGTTCGGGATGGGTACGTGTGGAACCCCTCCGCCATCGCCACCAAACGCGGGTTGGATCGAAGTTTATCTTCTTTCCATATCCATCAGAGTGTTGTTCTCTGAAAACTAGATTCGAAACGAAACGCTCGCAAATTAGACTTGCATATTTGGATAAGCCCTCGACCGATTAGTACTGGTCAGCTCCATGCATTGCTGCACTTCCACCCCCAGCCTATCTACCTCG